>CAYSHJ010001012.1:0-5050 GCA_964430385.1 uncultured Planctomycetaceae bacterium | reverse complement strand
ATTGAATTCCTGGCGGCACGATGCCATTGAATCAGGCTGGCCACAAGGGCCGGGGCTACGGTTTCATTGGCCGGCCACGAGGGCCGGGGCTACGGTTTCATTGGCCGGCCACGAGGGCCGGGGCTACTGTCCTCGCAGGTGCTTGTCGAAGAACTCGTACGCCACCTTGCGGACGTCTTCGGGGAAGTCGTGAGCACAGTCGGGGTAGTTGACTTGCAGCGCGTCGGCCGCGCCGAACAACGCGTAGATCGGGCGAGCTGACGTGATCGTGTCCTTCACGCCGCTGACCTCGAAGTTGCTGTCGCGGAGGGGGCTGCTGGCGAGGAACGGGCGCGGGGCGAAGCTGGCGACGATCTCCGGGAAGTCGAACGGGACTTCGTCCGGACTATTGTGGTGGCGGCTGTCGATCAGCGGCATGTAGCGAGCACTCGTCCAGCCTTTCAGCGCGCCGTTGTAGTATTTGTGGAAGCGAGTGAAGCCGCAGTTGGAGACGAGGCATTTGATGCGCGGCTCGAAGAATGCCGTGAACATCGTGTTGTGCCCGCCGAGCGAATGGCCGATGCAGCCGATGCGGTCCTTGGCCACTTCAGGCAGCGATTGCAACAGATCGACCGCGCGGATGTTGTCATAGATCGCCTTCATCGACCCGCTCGTGTAGCCGTGGCTCGGCGCGAAGTCGAAGGGATATTCGCCAAAGCTCGGATAATCTGGCGCGAGCGTGACGTACCCACGCTGTGCCAAATGCAGCGCGTAATGCAGATTCGGACTCCCGCCGAGTCCCGCCGGCTCGGACTTGCCGATGTTGGTTGTTTGATGCAGACACAGGATCGCCGGAGTCGGCTTGCCGTCAGTCTTCGGCAGAAACAGAAACGCTTTGACGCGCCGGTCGGCCGAATCGGTTTGGTAGCTGATCTTCTTCCGCGTTAATTCGCCGACAGTCACCTCCTCTTCCACCTTCATGTCCAACGGCACAGGTTTCACGGGTTTGGGGAGCGGCCCCATGACCGTCTGCATCCACGCGGCGATGTGATCTCGCCGCTTGGCCCAATCCGCCGGCGTCTTGATTGGCTGCTTCGCCCCGTTCGCCTCGAGGTAGTACGACAAGTCTTGATGCTCGCGGTACACCGGAAAATCATTAGCGATGACGACGATGGGTAAGAGAGCAAACAACCACACGACGACCAAGTGCCAAAGATGCTGCCGGCGAATCGACACTGTGAAGTCCATTCTGTGACCCCGTTCTGTGAAACAGTTTGACCGATCACCTGGCCGTCATTTTCAACGCCGACCACGTCATTCCAGTCCGAACATTTTCACGACGTCTTCATGGTATCTCCTTACTGGAATCGTTCACGATTTGAACGTGAAGCTATCGGCTGGCGGCTTTCTGTCGGAACTGATCCAGAGTCACAGCCGCGACGATGATCACGCCCAGGATCATGTCTTGCACCGGATTTTGCAGGCCGAGCATCGTACAGCCGCTGGTGATGACTGACATGATGAGTGCGCCGGTCAAAGTGCCCACGACGGTGCCGCGACCGCCACTCAGGCTGCCGCCACCAATGACCACGGCGGCGATGATTTTCAATTCGAGGCCCGTGCCGGACGTTGGGTTGCCGACCGTCAGTCGAGAGAACTGATACAGTCCGCCGATGCCGACGAAGAGGCCGCTCAGCGTGTACACGGCGATCTTGTTCCAACGCACGTTGATGCCGCACAAGCGAGCGGTCGCTTCGTTCGAGCCGAGCGCGAAGACGTACCGGCCAAAGACCGTCCAGCGCAACACGGCCGCCAGCAGAGCGGCCAAAAGCAGCGTCAGCCACACGCCGCTCGACAGGCCCAGCCATAAGGCGTCGGGGCGAACGCTTAGCAAGTCGGCGAACCAGTGCGGGAACTGCGTGGCCCGATCGGGCCGCACCGTCGTTTCATGGGCGATCTGTTTGGCCAAGCCGAGGTAAAGCTGCATCGTCCCCAGTGTGACGATGAAGGGTACGACGCGCAGATAACTCACCAGCAAACCGTTCATCAGTCCGCAGAGGCATCCGCTCGCGATACCCGCGACCAACGCGATCAAGGGTGACCAGCGCGACCACCGCGCCGACGCCTGCTTGATGCGGTCCGCGTGTTCTTGCCGCTGCTGAACTTCGACGCCAGCAACTGCTTGTTTGTCGGTCGCTTCCGCTCGTTTGGCTTCGTCCTTAGAGTCGAGCGAGAGACGTTTGAGTTCCGTGACGGCGCGGCTCAGACGGTCCTGTGTCTCTTTGAGTCTTGCGGTCGCGGCGGCGACGTTGTCTCCTGTCGCAAGCCGTAGCGCGACGTCTTCCTTGAGGCACCACGCAAGCACGGTTGCCGAGAGCGCGATCGCGCTCCCGACGGATAAGTCGATCCCGCCCGCGATGATGATGACCGTCATTCCCAGCGCGGCGACGGCGACCGTCGCCGTCTGCGCCGCGACGGTCGTCTGATTGCGGCCGGTCAGGAATGTCGCTTTCTCGCCATTCATCCAACGGTCGGCGGCGGAGAACAACATCACGACCGCCGCCAACGCGATGAACGGGCCGAGGACACTCAAAAAACGGCTCAACGGCTGCGATTTGGGTAAAGCAGCAATCGGTGAGGCCGCTTCCGTGGGCACGGGATCATGCATGCTGAAGGCGACTCCTCAGGGCAACAAGTCTGAGACATTCATCGTCGCCACGACCGTTCCATCCAGTTGCAGCTCAATCGTTTGACCGGGCACGAAGATCGCTTTCTCCGCAAACCCGGGAATCTCGACCGGTCCCGTTGGCCGTCGAAATCGCTCAATCTGCCGATCGCGGAGATTGACGATCCAATACTCTGGCAGCGCCGCGCGCGCGTAACTGCGAGTTTTCTCGCGCCGGTCGAACATCAACGAGGAATCTGACGCCTCGATGACAAGGCCGATGTCGGGCGGAGTGGGTTGGTCGCTTTCGATCGTTCGCGGACGCCGCACCACGGCGAGGTCGGGCTCCGGCTCGCCATCTGCCAGAGTGATGGGCAACTGAACTCGCAACGTCCATCCCACGGGAAGCAGGTTGGGGAGAACGTGATTGATCGCTTCAATGGTTTCCGAATGCGGTTTGTTGTGAGGCATCTTTGGCACCAGTCGCCCTTCCAGAAGTTCGACTCGATCGTCTTCCGTCAGTTCTCCGTCCTCGATCATCCGGTGGTATTCGCCCACGGAGAGCAACGGCTCTTTGAGGCTGGGTGCCGCTGAAGGTATGGTGGCGACAGACATGACTCACTCTCATTGCTAGTGACACGGTGGAATTCCACACTGGAACAGAATACCGCGTCCATTCGATGCCGTCACGAACGAACTCGTTCAAACCGCCACTGCTACCGCCATCACCGCCTCTTCGGTCCAGTCCTGCGCCGCGCGAATCTCTTTCAGCCGGCCTCGCGACATCACGGCGATACGGTCGCACACGGCGAGCAGTTCGGTCAGGTACGAACTGACAAAGATGATCGCTTTGCCGGCGGCGGCTTGTTCGCCTATGAGGCGATAAATCTCCGCCTTCGTGCCAACGTCGATGCCGCGCGTCGGCTCGTCGAGCAACAGGATGTCGGCCTCCTGGTGAAGGACTCTGGCGATCGCCACCTTCTGCTGGTTGCCGCCGGAAAGTTCGCCGAGCGTCTGTTCGGGCGAAGCGGCTTTGACACGCAGGCGACTCATCCAGTCTGACACCACGCGGCGCCGGCGTCCGAGATTCAACCAGCCGAATCGCGAGTACGGTTGCAAACGGCTGTAGGTCATGTTGTCCGCAATCGACCTCGACGGCGCGAGGCCCTCGTTCTTGCGGTCTTCGGAGACGAGGCCGAGACCATCGGCAATTCTGGTCGCCCCGGCCCTTGTGGCCGATCGGACTCGTGCTTCCCTTTTTGCGACGGCGGAACCCCGTCGGCCACAAGGGCCGGGGCTACATTGGATCGTGACCTCGCCGCTCACGACCTCATCGAGTCCGAACAAACATCGCAAGAACTCCGTCCGGCCCGCGCCGATCAAGCCGGCAAGGCCCAGGATTTCGCCGCGTCGCAACTCCAAACTGACATCTTGCGGCGCGCCGATTCCCGACAGGCCGCGGACCGAGAGCACAACCTCGCCAGGAGTGTGTGGCACGGAGGGGAACAGGTCGGCAACGCTGCGGCCGACCATCAACGAGACGATTTTCGAATCAGTCACGTCGGCGACCCGGCCGCTGCCGACGGCGCGGCCATCGCGGAGCACGGCGTAGTCATCGCTGACTTGCCGAATCTCTTCCAGGAAGTGGCTGATGTAGACGATCCCCAACCCAGCCGCTTTCAGCTTGCGAATCACGGCGAATAATCGCTCGACGTCCGCGCGCGTCAGCGAACTGGTGGGCTCGTCGAACACGATGACCTTCGATTCCGAGGCCAAGGCACGTGCAATCTCGACGAGCTGCTGCACGGCGATGGACAGCTCACGTAGCGGTGTCTCGGCACGCAGGTCGGGATGACCGAGCAGTTCCAAAGCCTGGCGCACTTTGACTTGCTGAGCACGCCGATCCAGAACTCCGAACCGGCGGCGTTCCTGACCCAGCATGATGTTGTCTTCGACGCTCAGGTCCGGCGCGAGATTCAGCTCCTGATAGATCATGCTGACACCAGCCAATCGCGCGTCGTGCGGCTCGCTCGGCGCATAGGGCACTCCCGCGAGCGTCATTGTTCCAGCATCGGGCGTGTGTGCTCCACTGAGCACTTTCATCATCGTGCTCTTGCCGGCTCCGTTCTCGCCGATGAGAGCCAGCACACGCCCGGCGACAACTTCGAGTGAAACGTCTCGCAGCGCGTGCGTCGCGCCAAAGCGTTTGGAGATCCCGGTCATCGTCAACAAAACGGGCATGTCACGAGTAGTGTCACAAGGTCGTTAGAACCTGTCCAAGAACAACACCGTGATTTGTCTGAAATCAGCCGGAACGCGCTAGCGTCCGGTTTGTGCGTCTCCAACTGAACCGGACGCTAGCGCGTTCCGGCTGATCAACACGATCTTGTTCTTGGACCAGTCCTT
>CAYSHJ010001011.1:0-30869 GCA_964430385.1 uncultured Planctomycetaceae bacterium | reverse complement strand
CTGCAAGGCCCACAGGAAGTAGTCGCAGGCTTGCAGGCAGGCGTCCTCTTTCGAGAGCTTGGCTTAGATGTTGACCTTGTGCTTTCGGGCGAATCCGAATTTCTGTTCAAAGTCCTGTTCGGCTTCGGCGAGTGCCTTGCGAAGCGCGGCATTTCGATTCGATTTGCCACGACTGGCGAAGATCAAGTTCACTTCGTCGGCGGTTCGGCGGAGCTTGTTGAACAAGTGCCGGGTCAAAGTGTCGTAAAGATCGTTTTCGCGATAGCGGTCGTTTGGATCGGCGTCGGTTTGTTGGCGGACGAAGTTGACGAGGTCCATCTTGTTCCGAACGACGGCGTAGAACCGGACGTTGCTTTTCAGGAGCAGCGAAAAGACCTCGCGGCAGACTTCGGGAAGATCGTTCCTGGCGTGGAACATGACTGCCGTCTTCTGGCGTTCCGGCTTCATGGATTCGACTTTCCGAAAGTAGGGATCAGCCAGCAGATTGGCACGCAGTTGGTTCAAGCTGTCTCGCAAGGCATCGCAATCGTCCACGAGCAGTTTGCCGAGGATGAAATACTTCGACGTGCCTTCTTCTCCGACCAGCACGTTCTTTCCTCGCCTATCAAACAGCACGGGGTCTCCCGCTTCGTCGATGAAGTAGTTGATGACTTCAAGCTCTTGAGCATCAGCCATGTTCATTTCGCCTTGGGAACCCGGTCGCTTGTGTCGCGCTCGATCACTCTGCTGCGGATGTTTGCGAACTGTCGGGCGGCGGGGAAGCGGAGGCGAATGCGTCAGGCCAGCCGCCGTGTTGGTTGATGACTTCGTCGATTTCGGACATCAGGCGGATGGTGTTGGTCAGGGCGACGACGATTTTGTGGTAGTGGGCGATGTCGCCGGCGGAGAGCGGGCGGCCTTTGCGGTCCTTGAGCCACTTTTGGCAGACCTGATAGCCGCCGATGTGGAAGTTCCAGACCGCCTCGGACACGCCGCGAAAGCCGCTCGATTGCGCCTTGTCGAGCCATACCGTCTGGTTCGCGAACGACACCTTCTCCACGACCGGCGCGACCGCGCCCACGAACTTCGTGAGCGGCCGGTCGAGCGCCGGCGACTCCAGCAAGTGCAACCCCACCAACTCCCTGCCCAGCCGAGCCAACTCGCGGAACAGTTCGAGGCTGCCGGGCAACGGCACGCGCGGAAAATCAATTTTCAGAAACTCCGCGTAGCGGCTGCGGTACGTCGGACAGTGAAGCACCGCGTAGATGTAGTGAAAGATGTCTTCGGGGCCCAAAGTTCCCACTAGGTCACCGCGACCGATCAAAAGATGTGTTAGTCGGAGTCGCTCTGAAATCTGGTCGACGCGCTGACCAGAAAAATTGCGTCTTTGTTCTTTTGATGCCGCGCTTCGGGTTGCTAACAGGTCATCTTCGAAAACGTACAAAGGAAAGGTTTGCTGTGACACGTGATGGCTGATGAGAATGTTGGCTTCGTTAGGCTGCGAAACGACAATCACATGGCGGAAACCGTCATCAACCGTTTGGCGGAGAGTACACAGAGCGACGTTTTTTACAGCAAGAAGGTGGCGTGAAAGTGTGTCACGCGGGTACGCGATAAAACCCTTGGAATTGCCCGTGTAGTAGCTCCATCGGTTGTCGAATGGTCTGTAAGCAATGGGGGTGATCTCGGCCGTCTTTGAACTCAACACATCCTGCTTGGCCCAAGCAAGCCTCCAATCGCGACCATCCTCTCCAACCGAATATCGAGAGCGCAATTCGGTTACGGACATCCGTTTCAAATCGGCAATGACTTTTTCAATTTCAGGGCGACTAAATTGAATGCACAGAGCGTCTTGTTTGGTCTGTATTCCTGAGTTGTGAAATGGCATGAGATCAGCCAATAAGATTGCGGTCTTGTATTCCTCCTCAACATCACCGGATTCGTGCGGCGTGAAAAACCAAAAGTGGCTCGTGGGCAACAGTTGCCGCAGAGGTGTTCCTGATCTCAGCGTCGAGTCGAGAAGCGATTCATACTTCGATCACTGAGCGAATCTGATGAACTTGATGTAGTCGTCATCGAGATTGATCTTGCGCTCATCAAGACCTTGCTTGTACGTCGCCAATAGCGCCGTGATCCAATGGTTTCGGTTTTGTTGACCAAAGTTCGCGTACGGCGGATTGCCAATGACGACGGTGAATCGCTGTTTCCGTTTGACCGCATTCACCGCCTGCGCTTCGTGCGCAAGAGCGGGTGCCCAATCGGCGATGTGGAGTTGGCGGTCGGATGATGGTTCGAGGGCGTTGGTAAGGAAGACGCGGGCACGTTCGTCGCTATCGAAGCGGTAGCCGGTTTCGCCGAGCTTGAGGCCGAGTTTCATGTGGGCGATGGCGTAGGGAGCCATCATCAGTTCGTAGCCGTGCAGACGCGGCAACAGATGACGCGGCACATATTCGTTCCACGCCTCCAATTGTTGGGACTTTGAGAGCCGCTCACGTTTCCAACGCTCGGTCAGCGTGCGGTGGATCACGTCGATGACTTCGACCAAGAATGTCGCCGTGCCGGTCGCAGGGTCGAGGATTTGCACAAACGGCGTATCGGCGGCGATGGGTTGGTCTTCCTCAATTCCCGTCTTCGCGTTGCGCCCTCGGACGGTGGGAAGTTGTAATCCGGGATAACGTGCGACCATCTCACCCCAAGTCGTTGTATCTGCCAGACCATCGGGCAGGCCGAACTCGGTTTGCAACAGTTCGTGGACGCTGCGCACGATGTACGACACGACTGGCTTTGGCGTGTAGAACACGCCGCGCTGCATCCGCTTCTTGGCGTCGTATTCCTTCAGGAACAATTCGTAGAAATGGATGACCGGGTCTTCGCGCGGATTGCGATTGTCGAAGTCGCGTAGCACCGCCTCCATGTTGGCCTCGCGGAGCATTTCGACGACGTCGTTGATGCCGAGTTCGTCAAAGTCCAACCCCGCGCCGCGGCCCTTCTTGTGCCGGCCGCCGAGATGCAGAAATGTCTCCAGCAGCTCAGCCAGAAACGGCGAGGTCTTGGGGAACATCGCGGGGATGTCTTCGGCCACCAACGCGCCGGACTGCCGGGAGACTCGCGCCGACAGCAGCCCGTAGGCGATCGTCTGCGCATACATGTCGGCGAAGTCATCGTCCTTGAGGTCGTGGATCAACGCCTCTTGAAATGCTCGCATGAGCTTTCGCAAGGGGCCGCGTTCGGTTTCGACCTCCAGCGCGGCGTGAACCTTGCGCCGGATCGCGCTCGCCAGTTCCGCCAGTTTCACCGCGAGCCTTTGCGACGTGTTGATCACTTCGCGGTGTCTCAGTGTGAACGCCGCCGACCATTGCTTTCGCCACGC
This sequence comes from uncultured Planctomycetaceae bacterium, assembly GCA_964430385.1. Classification (GTDB taxonomy): domain Bacteria; phylum Planctomycetota; class Planctomycetia; order Planctomycetales; family Planctomycetaceae; genus CAYSHJ01. The sequence goes on along the minus strand of CAYSHJ010001011.1, from coordinate 27,520 downwards.
TTCCACGTCGCCGTCATTGTCCGGCCAACTCAGCTTCTCACGCATCTTCCGCTCGACGTAATCGAGCTTGAGGTTCCGGTCGTCACCGTCCCAGCCGAGCACCTTGAGCGTCGGCAGGTCGCCATGCTCCGGGTCCGCGAAGTGCGCGAGGTTGATCTGCCGACCATCCCCCTCGCCATAGGCCGAGATGAACAACAAATCGTGCAGCCGCCACGCCGCCCGTTGGGAATTGTTCGCCGAGTCTCTCTGCTTGAGGATCAACTTGCTCAGGATGCGCCGCAGCGCCACGACCGGCAGCGACTTCGGCTCGAACTTCACGAAGAAAATGCCCCACGGCTGATTCGTGACCAACGGACGAAACTGTTTGATGGTGTCGATCTTCGCGGCCGTCTTGGAATCGAGACCGAACTCTTCCGCGTTGTACTCGAATGTCAGTTCCTCAAAGTCATCGCCTTCGATGGGCCAGTCCAACTCGTCCCGCAGGAACTTGACGAGCGAGGGAAAAGACTTGATGGCTCGGAGTTGATCGTGAGATTCGGGCATGGGTTGGCTCGTCGTGTCTAGGTGGCTTCCGCCGTCGGCTCAATACATCTCTGGGAGTTCGCGGCGCTTTCGTTGAGCGTGAAGCGAGTGCTCAATGGCCTTGAATTTCGTGTTGGATGGTGGACGCAGACGCGACAGGTCAGGTAAATCCTTGGGGAAACCGAGGAGTTGACGGTAGAGAACGGGATCGTACTGTTGAGCCGTCGTGAGCATTCGCCAAATCAGTCGGCGGCGCTCGATGTAGGCCGGGCGGTCCAACTGCATCGCCGCAATCAGCCGAATCGCGTCTCGCGAACGACCTTCGATGTGGCCGTCTTCGTACACAACAACGTCATCGGCCAGCATCACTTTGAGCGGATCGGGAACTTGCTGGCCGCCCTTGACCGCGTTGCAAGCTCGGCAGGCGTAGAGCAAATTCTCGTAGTCCAGCCGTTTCGCCGGATCAATGCTGGTTGGCGAAAAGTGATCGATTGCAAAGGCCGCGACGAGGTTCGACCAAGTTTCGCGTTCCAGGCAGTACACGCACTGAAAGACGAATTCGTCCCGTAGCCACGGACGGAAGCTCTCCAGATCGTTGTAGCCGGCGGGACCGTGGCGGCGTCGGTGCCGCGTCGCGGGATAACGGTATGCGTTCATGTCTTCCGGCGCTTCGCGGGTTTGGCTCGCTGTTGGAGCGCTTCGAGAATCAACTCCAAGGCAGGATTGTTGAGCGGAGCCACTCGCTCTTGGTAGTCGCAAACCTCCTGTTGCAGCGTCGCAAGTTCACGCTCCTCGGCGTGAGAGAGGGCGGAGTCGTACTTCTTGTTGACGAGCGCCACACGCCGGGCGTTTTTGTCTTCGGTCCAAGTCTCGGCCTGTTGATCGTGAGAGCTTTGGGTCTGAGCGTTCACCATGTCAATCACGGGACGCGCTTGGGCGTAAACCTTTTCCGGCATCACCGCATAGCCCTTCTTGGTCCGGTGATGTCGCACCACGACCACCGATCGTCGCTGTTCTTCAAGGGCTTCAAGCTGTCTTTCGGAAATCGTCAGTGCCATGTCATTAACTCCTGTGAACGTCGCTGGGACGACGCAAACAATTATCGGCCACTCATCTCGCCAATGGCAAGAACCGTTCAGTTGAGTTCCAGCCACGCTTTCAGGCTCGGTTTGACACCGAGCGGAGCCTGAAGGCGTTTGAGGTGCGTGTTCTTGAGATGCTTGTCGATCTTCTGCCGGATGTCGGCCAGCGTCGCCTGTTCGATTTCGCAATGCCGAGGCGTGTCCGGCACGCAACGGATGGCGTCCACGATCTCGGTCGGCTCTTCAATGATCTTGTCGCGGGCGATGTCATACAGGAACCACCGCGTTTCGCCGGCCTCTTCGGTCCACTGCAAATCGCCATCCTTCACGCGAACAGAGTGGTCGGGACGCGGAACGCGGTAGCACAGAAAGACGGCTCGCGTCCCCGGCGTGACGTGACGCTTGCCGCTGAAGACTCGGCCGGGCAGCGCGTCGAGCCGCGCAGCGAGAGTCGGATCAGCCTTGAGTAACTCTTGCAGTTCGAGCCGCATCTTCTCGTCGTCCGTAACCGTGCCCTCGTACTGATGGTTGAAGTCCTTGAGGGCCTCGAAATCGTCGTCGGGCGTGAGGAGCTTCTGGCCTTCGATGCCCAGCGTCTTAGAAATGCGCAGCGTCTTGTGAGCCACTTTGCCAAACAAGCTGAGCAGCGTTTCGAGTTCATCGGGCGGAATGAAATTCCAATAAACGATCCGGCCGCGCTGAGTTTTCAATTCGGGATGATCAGCCAGCAGACGGGCTTCGATTTCCGGATTCATGCGCCGATCAACACGGCCGATGCGCTGCATTAACCGGACGGGATTCCAATGGATGTCATAGTTGATGAGCCGCGTCGCGTCTTGCAGGTTCAGGCCTTCGGAAAGCACGTCGGTCGAGATGAGGACGCGGATTTCATCGTGTCCATCGACCTTGAGTTCGCCGCTGGAGGATTCGTTGTAGTACGGAGCGAAGCGCCGGAGAACTTCGGCTCGATCTTTCTTGCTGCCGCTGTCGATCTGCTCAATGCCGTCGATACCCGCCGCTGCGAGTTCGCGTTTCAGATAACGAGCCGTCTCGGCGAATTCCGTGAAGATCAGCACCTTGCGTTTTTTCAAATCGGGATCGCTCTTGAGCAGCTTGACGAGCGCCTTGAGCTTGTCGTCGTGCTTGACCTGGAAGTTGCGAAGCTCATTGAGAAACTTGGCGATCGCTTCCAGATCGAGCATCGTGTCGGCCAGGATGTCTTCGATGCGGTACTCGTCGCGGTCGAGGTCTTGAATCGCCGCGAGAATCTCGTCGGTGACGAGATCTTCATCGGCCTCGGCTTCGTCGGCGTCATGTTCGTCATCAAACAGTAAAAGCTGACGATCGCGGACGTAGCCGACGAGTTCGGTGTTTTGCCTTTTCCAACGATCTAAGCGGGCGATCTCGGCGGGCGTCTGGCTGAACTTCGTGACCCACGCGAGCAGTTTGATGAGCAGTCGATTGCAGGATTGCTCAAAGGCATACGCGGAGCTTTCAAACCGTTTGAGAAACTGCGTGCGGATCAGTCCGCAGACTTGCTTCTGTTGGTTCTCTTCCCACTTGAAGACATCGTCTTTGTCCTCGCCTTTGTAGTACCAGAGGGGGTAATAGATGGCCAAGGCGAAGAGCGGCTTGTCCCTTTTGAAGGCGTCCTCGACGAGCGTCAACAGTCGGCCGTATGTGCGTTTCAATTCGTAGCTCGCGACGCGGGGGTGCTCACGCACGGGAAACATCGCCACCGAACTGCCTTGTTGCTCTTGGCTCTTCCGCACGTAAGCACGGCTGCGCTGAACGACCAGCGCTTTGAAGAGCAGGTCGGTGGTCATTAACTCTCCGGCGTCGAACAACGTCAGTTGGCCCGCATCGTCGGCTTGTTCGGTGGCTTTCCGAAGGTGTCGCTCCATGCTGACTATGTGTCCGCGCATCGAATGCACGCCGAGAGTCTGGGCAAAGTAGTTGTCTTGATTGCGCGTGAACAACTCGGCCATGTGCCGAAAATCATGCAAACCATTGTTGATCGGCGTGGCCGTAAGCATGAAAACGTCTTTGTTGCCCTTTGGTCCTTCCACCAAATCGAATAGCCGTCGATACCGTGACTGTCGATCCTCGTCTGCGGTCCCCTTGATGCCCGGATTCCGAAAGTGATGCGCTTCGTCAATGATGATCGCGTCGGCGCGGAGTTTGATGTCGTCGAGCAACCCTGGAAAATCGCCACCGCGCTGCAAGTCGGTGTGATTGAAAACTCGCAGGTTCGAGAATGCCGTGCCGATATGCGGCAGGTATCGCTTGATCGCGCGTCGCCAAACTGGCTCGTTTGCGGATTTCGGAACGAAGAGGGCGACGTTCTTACCCTCGTGCATGATGAGCCGCTCGATCAGCATCAGGCCGACAAACGTCTTGCCCAGCCCCACGCCGTCGCAAAGAAAAGCTCCGCCGTGCTGCCGTGCAATCTTCATCACCGATTGGTAGCCCTCGCGCTGGTACTGGTCCAGTATCGGATAAACGCGCGAGCCGTTCTTGTCCGGCCCGGCCAGTTCCCACTCGCTCGCCGTCAATTCGTGGCCGCGAAAGAACTCCTGCAACGCTTTCGCGTAAACGTCAAACGGGGAATAGGCCAGGACGTGGCGTTCAATGACCCGCAGCATGTCGGCGGTGACGTCTTCGGCGTCGTTCCAGTGCTGCTCGTACCATTCCTGCAAAACGGCGACTGGCGTGCCGCTGATTTGCACATTGAGTTCGATGTTCTCGGTGATGCCGGGATACGTGAGGTTCGACGAACCCACCAGCGCGAAGGAACCGACAACCTCTTGTCGGGCGTGCGTCAGAAAACACTTCGCGTGGAACTTGTCTTTGCGATACACGCGGCACTGAATCTTCCCACTGCGAATTCCCTCGACGATGGCGGGAACGCCGAGCAGGAAATCGTTTTTCTCTTTCTCGGCTTCAATGCTCGCATTCAGTCGGCCTTCGATGTTCCGCAGTCCCTCGATAAATGCGGCCTTCGTTCGCTTGCTGATTTCGTCGCCCATCAAGATGCGAATGGCATCGACCTTTTGCCATTCGTCTTTGAGCGCGAGCAACGAACCAATTTCAAAGTACCCGGTTGCAACGTCGATCGCTTTTGAAAGCTGACACCAATCGTGCAAATATCGCAGGACTTTCCATTCTTCGTCGCTGTTATCGACGATGAAAAGTTCGCTGCCGGTCTTGCTGGTCCGTCGGGGCACGGGAATCGCCTATTAACTAGGTCTGCTCAAAGTTGGTCGCGCTTGACGCCGCCACTCGCGGCAGCATTCTCTGGCCGCCAATTACTCTGTCAATCAAGTCGGCAAGTGTCTGATGATATTAGACGTGGATCATAAGAGGCGCGAACCTCACGACCGCCAAGAGCGCGGCGGATTTTCGGCGCATGACAAACCGATTGATTCTGTCGGCCAGGGACGAGGCATTCCTGCGGTTGCTCGACCACATGCCCGCGACCACGACGTTGATTCTCAAGGCGAGCGAGTCGTTTTCCGGCGATGCGTTCCACGACGAACGCCGTGTGCGGGAACGACTGCAATCGCTCGCGGCCGCTCGGTTCGTCCGGGCCTTCCGAGCGACTCACGGAGTCGGCGGGCCGATCAACTGGTACAAGCTCACGGCCGAGGGATTTTCGTATTGCGTCATGCCTGGGGCCGAGGCCGATTTGCCGCACCGCTCGCGATTCCAGGCGATTGCTCCCTCGCGGTTTCAGCACACATGGGCACTCGCGGAGATCTTCTCGCATTCGCTCGTCGCCGCTCACCGCAACCGCGTGGACATTCCGTTTTTCAATGGCGATGGCGATGCGTTCATCGAAGTTGCTTCGCAGAAACTTTACCAAGATTGCTTCTGTCAGTTCGCGCAGAGCGGCAAGCAATTCAACGCCTATTTTGAAATCGACCAATCGACCGAGTCGGATGATTCGCGTGCCGAGCAGAGTATTCGCAGGAAGCTGTTGCGTTACGAAGCCTACCAAGACTCGGTTCAATACACAGTTCCAGTTTCCACACGCGCCAGCTTCACTCTCACATCCCCCTGAGCAGTCGATTCTTTAGCACACCGTGCGGCAATTTCTCAATGCGTGCGATGCCGCACGCTATGCTGTGCATTCGGTGATTTTCGCGTGGGGCAGGTTTTCGAAGCTGCCGAACGTTGTCAGACCATGCCTGTGCAAGGCGGGTTGGAAAACCTGTTCCACGGACCGAGCTTGGAACACCGTTTGCCAAGAGTCGCCATTCGAACTCATTTCGTCCTCTACCTGGAAGGAGGCTTTTCATGAAAGCGACGTCATTCCGTTGGAACGCTCTCGCCGCAGCTCTGGTCAGCGCCGCCGGCTTGACGCTGATGCAACTGGCGGCTCCGGGGCTACACAGCCAGGATCAAGAACCGCAAGCGACTGAAAAGCGAGACTCAAAGTCCGAAACCAAGGACCAAGCGAATGACCAAACGAAACGCAGATCGTTGTCTAAGTTCATGCGTATGAAGCTCGATGCGTCGCAGAACATCCTCGAAGGGTTGGCCGTCGAGGACTACGAGTTGATCCAACAGGGAGCCATTAAACTTGAAGAGATGAGTGCCGCTGAGAAATGGCGTGTGACAAACGATGCATTTTTCCGAGAACACAGTGCCGACTTCCAGCAAATCGCCAAGCGGCTAGTCAAGAACGCCAAAGACGAAAAGCTGGAGGCTGCCGCTCTCACTTGGCTCCAAGCGACGATGCAGTGCATCGAGTGCCACAAATGGTCGCGAGCCAACTTGATGGCCGAACAACCCGCGCGCACTCGCATCGCCGAATAGCACAACGTCCGACGAGTGAGGCTTGGTGGCGTCGATCGCCGACAGTACTGTAACCCGAACATGATAGGAATCCATTGTGCTCAAACTCCAACGCATCCTCTGCCCGACGGACTTTAGTGAGTTCAGCCAAAAGGCCGTTCGTTACGGCTGCGAATTGGCAGCCCAATTCTCGGCCGAGCTACATCTGCTGCATGTCTTGCAGGACTACGAAGCCATCTCGCCGGCCCCCGGTGAAATCTTCGCTCCGTTTGCCGATTGGCTGCCGGAACTACGCCAGCAGTCTCAAGTCAAGCTGGCGGAGATGCCAGGTCCCGAATGGGAATCCAAGTTGAAAGTCCAGCGTACGACGTGCGTCGGCGCGCCGATCGACGAGATTGCCAAGTACGTGAAAGAGCATCACATCGATCTGATCGTGCAAGGCACGCACGGTCGCCGCGGAGTCAAGCATCTCCTCATGGGTAGCGTCGCGGAGAACATCGTGCGGTACGCCCCCTGTCCGGTCCTAACCGTGCGTGATCCGGAACAAGAGTTCGTCAAATCATAGAGAGGTTGGGCGAAGCCACCAACGGATTCGCCACAGTTGCCTCAAGCACAGTTGCCTCAAGCGTCGTCGCGCGAATCGTCCAGACAGGGCAAGGTGCCCGGCGAATCACGTTTTCGGCAACGCTTCCGAGCACCAAATGGCTGAGTCCAGTTCGGCCGTGCGTGGCGATCACAATCAGGTCGATCGCATGTCGCCGAGCGTAGTCAACGATCTCGGCGACGGCGGAGCCTTCCCGGTTCGCTCGCACGATGTGCAGCGACTTGTCGTCGGGTGCGCCCGGAAGGGCAGCGAGCTTTTCGCGACACAACTCGCGAAGTTTTGGCATCCACTCGGCCATCCGAGTCATGGCCAGATCCGGATTGAGCACGATGTTTTCGTAGCCCTCGAAGACGTGCAGCAGATGCAGCTCGGCGTGGAAGGTTGACGCCAGCTCACCCGCAAAGCGGAGGGCTTCGAGACTCAGGTCGCTGAAGTCGGTCGGACAGAGAATTTTTTTGAGTTGGATCACGTTGGCTTCCGAACGCGGTTAAACAGCAATGAGGATGGAACCGCCCTTGGTCAATCGCTTATGCGTTGCAAGCTTGGTGCCAAACTCGCCGTTCTCGGCGTGAGACTCGCAACACCTGGATACCACCGCGATTCGAGCGACGATCGTAAGAACGTTATCCGTCTTGACCGTCCGTCGCCAGCTTACCGGACGACACCCAGATGTGCGGAATCGAATGCGACGGGCCGCGTTGGGCGGTTTCGCACGGCTCAAACAATTCCGCCAGACCCGGCCGGAATGAGCCGCACGATGAACGAGATGAAACGGTCTCTACTTCGACGTATGACTTTGTCTCGGCCCCCTGCCAGCTTGCCTGGCTGGGGTCAACTCATACAGTCGAACTACAAAGTGTTCTGCCGCATCCGATGGCTGAACTGTGTTCACCCCCCTCACCCTAGCCTTCTCTCCCGATGCGGGGGAGAGGGGACCGGAAGTCCTCAAACGTAGGCTGTCGAGATGGAAGTTGCCAGCGATGCCTCGACGCGACTCTTCTCGGCGGCGCGGCATGAGCTTTGCCACTAAGCCGCGTGGCCCGCGTTCTCAAAAACTTCGGATAAAGTTTGTGCAGGAATTGAACGGCTCGGGAGTCACCACCAGGGTTCTGCTTGGCGATCATCGAACCGATGTCTTTGAAAGGACGACTGACTTGGACCCGAATCAAATCGAACTATTGTTTGTCGACGACGACAACGATTTTCGCAGCACCGCCACGCGGCGGTTCGAGCGGCGAGGTTTTCGCGTTCAAGAGGCGGCGGACGCGAACGACGCGGTTCGACTGTTGCAGAATCGGCAGTTCGACGTCGTCGTGTCTGACATGGTGATGCCCGGCCTCTCGGGTCTCGACCTGTTGCAGCGCGTCAAAGAATTATCGCCGGAATGCGAGGTCATCCTGCTCACGGGCGAGGGGACGATCGAGACGGCTGTGCAAGCCATGAAGCTCGGTGCCTACGACTTCCTCACGAAGCCATTTCCGCTGGCTGAACTCGATGCGTTGATTCAAAAGGCCTACGAGCGGCGACAGCTCAGCAAAGAGAACGTGCAGCTCAAGGCGGTGCTCGAACGGAATCAGCCGAAATGGGAATTAATCGGCGATTCACCCGCGATGCAGGACGTCTATCGGCTGGTTTCGAAGGCCGGTCCCAGCGACAAGGCCATTTTGATTCAGGGCGAAAGCGGCACGGGCAAAGAGTTGGTCGCGCGCGCACTGCACGAACACAGCGCGCGAGCCTCCAAGCCCGTCGTCACCGTCAACTGCACCGCGTTGTCAGAGACGCTGCTGGAAAGCGAACTCTTCGGACATGAGAAAGGGTCATTCACGGGAGCCGTCGCCGCCAAGCCCGGTCTGTTTGAGCTGGCTGACGGCGGTACTCTGTTCATCGACGAAATCGGCGACATGCCTGGCGTCATGCAAGCGAAGCTGTTGCGTGTCCTGCAAGACGGCTCGATGCGGCGTGTCGGTTCACTGCTAGAACGTCGTGTCAATGTGCGGCTGATCTCCGCAACGAACCGCGACCTATCGGCCGAGGTCGCCGCACATCGCTTTCGCGAAGACTTGTATTACCGCATCAACGTCATGTCGCTGGACCTGCCGCCGCTGCGAGACCGCGCCGGAGACATCCCGAAATTGGTGAATCACTTCCTCGGAGCCGGTTGGCAGATCGCGCCGGATGCCATGCGCGTTCTGTCGGCCTATCACTGGCCCGGCAACATTCGGCAGCTTATCAACGTGATCGAACGAGCCAAGATTTTGGCTGACGACCAATTCATCACGCCCGACGAACTGCCGGCCGTAGTCCTGCATCCGACGAACTCGCTAGCCGGTGCCGCTGCCGGGACGGCACCTCCGCAACCCACCGAGGACGGAACTCTGTCCGCCATTGAGAAAGCTCGCGTGGTAGAAGTCATGCAGCTCTTCAAAGGCAACAAGAGCCGAGCCGCTCAAAAGCTGGGAATCTCACGCCGCTCGTTGTACCGACTGCTGGAGAAGTACAACCTCGACGGTTCGAACCCTCCGACCGAAACACCGTAGCCTGACTCACCGAGTCGGACGCGCTGTGATAAGCGGGCATTCACACAAACCGGCGAGGGGCCGAAAAGTCTAACGCCGATCGTTTGACGACGTCGAATGCGTCACTCCCTCGCTGGCCCATCGGACTTTCTTTGGTGGCCGCGACCGAGTCACGCCTTCACGCACTGAGCAAACACCGACTCGCCGCGCGACCAGCGGACGGCGGCTTGCGGCGTGTCGATCGCCGTTGCGAGCGCGGCGTTCAGTTCGTACACGTCCCCGTCCAAGCCTGCTTCGCGCAGACCTTCGGTCAGCCCGTCGGTCATTCCTTCGTGGAGCATCTCGGACAACGCGAACGGTTCCGTATCGCGGCAATGCTGGACGTTCGCATCATCACTGCCTCCACCAGGGCATGGGCAATTCGGACAAAGACTGCGGCACACGATTGGACGATGCAGAAACGTGAGGCAATAGCCACCTGGCGTTCGCAGCGGACAGCCGATGCCCGCCGCCGCAAACTCGCTCGGTAAGACAAATCGAGCACGTCGAGCGTTCAGAACGGCGATTTCCCGAACGATCTGGAGCTCGGGCTTCGGACATGTCCGCTGCAACTCTTCCGTGATCGCCAAGACTTCGGGAACCGTGACTCGAATTTGGCGCGGTCGCTTGTTGGGACAGGTGGCTACGAGCTTCGCGTTGACTCGTTCGCCCGCTTGTTCCAAAGCCGCACTCGCGCCGGCTTCCAATTCCGAGGCGATTGCCAGTGCTGTCTCGGACGAACGTGGCCGCCCCGCGTGCCGCGCGACAACTCGCCGCGCGAGATTCGCGGCCCAAGCGTGCAGACGCGATCCATTCAAATTCGACATCTGCCATGCGGGGACGTGACCGCGCCGTTGGGCTTGTTCGGGGGCGGTAAACGCAACGCTCCAAAACATCAGTGCGAACACCGACACGACAACGATCGTTGTCAACGAAAGCCAAACCAATGGAAGCCACAACATGGCAAAAACCTCCTCACGGCGTTTCGATCTCTCTCACGGCGTTTCGATTTAAACATGGTACGGCTGCTCGGCCGAAGAGCCGCAATCAATTCCTCAGAGATGCAATCAACGTGCCGCGAAAAATGCGTCTGCGACTCGGCGATTGCTGTTTCGATCACTCGCAAACCGTGCGAGACCGCGCGAAAGGCGTGCGGCTCGGCACGCGCCGAGGGAACATCGCACGCCGAGCATCGAGAGTTGTTAGGTCGAAACGGCTTTCATTTTCGATGACGACACGCTCGACAAAAGTCCCGCCTAATGTCGGTGAGCCTCTCCGAGGCTCAACATTTTGTGGAATAGACGAGGTTTCATCACGAAAAGTCCAGCCTTGGAAACGCGGGACTACGACTAGTTCACGTCGTGCAGTAACGCCGGAACCACCCTGGCGAGCAGGGGGGCGGATTAAATCAACAGTCCACTTGGAACGTCGGTTGCATCGGCAGGCCCAGCCGCATTGGGGGAGGCACCGATGAATCGTCGAACTTTATTGAAATGCTTGAGTGGTTGGTTGGGGGCAGTCTGTGCGTCTGTGGTGGGCGTGCCCGGAGTGAGCTTCATTCTGGATGCGATGCGCCGCGGTCGTTCTCCCGACGAAATCATTCGGCGCGTAGCTCGCTTGAAGGACTTGCCGATCGGCAAACCCGTTCCGGTGCCGATCAGCGGATCTCGTCTGGATGCATGGACCGTTCATCCCAATGAGGTCTTGGGGCGCGTGTGGGTCGTGCGCCGCAAGGCGGAAGCGGTCGGGGACACACCGGCCAGTGACAACGTCATTGCCTTGACGGCCACGTGCCCGCATCTCGGTTGCTTGATTCAGCATGACCCGAAGGAGAAATGCTTCGTCTGTCCGTGTCACCGCGCCGCATTTGGTCTCAATGGGGAACGGCTCAAGAAGTCCAATCTTCGCCGTGAGAACCATGCGCCGCGCGGAATGGATGCGCTCGAATGCCGACTGGTTCAAGACGAAGCCACGCAGGAATGGTGGGTCGAGGTCGACTTCCAAAAGTTCGAGCAAGGGCTGACCCAGAGAGTCGTGAAAGCCTGAGAGCAAGGGACGTCCGTGATGCGAGTATTGCTGGATTGGTTGGACGCGCGAACAGACTATCGTCGGCTCCTGGCCCCGATTCGTCGCCGTGTGTTGCCGAACGGGCCGAAGTGGTCCTACACGACGGCAAGCTGCTTGCTGTGGATGTTCGTCGTGCAGTTGATCACCGGGCTGTTGTTGATGCTCAGTTATAGCCCTTCGACGACGACGGCTTGGGCGAGTGTCCATTTCATCGAACAGTCAACAGCCGGGCGATTTTTACGCGGGTTGCATCACTTCACCTCTCATGCGTTGATCGTTCTGTGTGGCGTGCATGTCGTGCGGGTGTTGCTCGCGCGCGCGTTCCGCGCGCCGCGCGAGCTGTTGTGGATCACCGGCTTGCTGCTGGTGCCGCTGCTGTTGGTGTGGTCGATCTCCGGCAATCCGCTGTCGGCGGGACTGTGCGGCGTGACGCAGATCGAAGTCGAAGGAAACATCATCGGCTCAACACCGCTGATCGGTCCGATCGTACAACGCATCCTGATCGGCGGCGACGAAGTCGGGCATCTCACGCTGACGCACTTGTACTTTCTGCACGTCGGCCTGTTGCCACTGCTCGTGATCGGATTACTGGCCTTCCACATCAGCCAGGTCTATCGACACGGCCTAACGCAGACCGGAGCCGTGGATGCGCGTGTGCCCTACTGGCCGTATCAATCGGTGCGGAATGCCACGATGCTGGTGATTCTGCTGGGCGCGGTGAGCCTGTTAGCGTGGCAGGTCGGTGCTCCATTGGATGCGCCCGCCGATCCGACGCTGCCGCACACGCCGCGGCCCGAATGGTATTTCCGCAGCTTATTTGAGCTGCGTCGGTACTTTACCGGCGACTGGGAGTTCGTGGCCACAATCGTCATTCCGGGAGCCGTGCTGGTCTTCTTTGTCCTCTTCCCGTTGCTGGATCAAAAGTGCTCCCCGCGCTGGAGTGCGGCACTGCGAGCCTGTGTTGTCTTGGTCGGACTCGGAAGTTGGGGTGGACTCACGGCGACGTCGTACCTCCGTGATTTGAAGGACGAAGAGTTCCTGGCGTCGGCGCGACAAACCGAAGAGTTGTCAGTGCGTGCGCGCGCGTTGGCCGATCGAGGTCCGTTGCCACCGGAAGGCGCGGTGTCGTTGCTGCGCGACGACCCCAAGACGCAAGGGCCGTTGCTGTTCGCGCGGCATTGCGCGAGCTGCCATTCGCACGCCGACGTTCATGGCCACGGAATCGTCGCGACAGAGCCATCGGCTGCGAACCTGTTCGGCTTCGGAACCGTCAATTGGATTTCCGGAATGCTCGATCCGGAACGGATCGCCAGCGAGCACTACTTCGGCAAGACGAAGTTCGCTGAAGGGGACATGGTCTCGAAGGTCACAGAACTGTTCGACGGACTTGAAGCGGATGCCGCTCAGGAAATGCGATCGAACTTGATGCTGACGGCGAGCGCCCTTGCCGCCGAAGCGAACTTGCCGAGCCATCCAGTCGCGAACCAGGACGAGACACAACTGACGCACGGGCGCGAGTTGCTGACCGGCACGCTCGGTTGCACCGACTGTCATCGGTTTCGCGACAAAGGCGAATTGGGTTCAGCACCCGACCTCACCGGATACGGCTCGCGCGACTGGCTGATCGGAATGATCGGCAACGCGCAGCACGAGCGGTTCTACGCCGGCGACCGCAACGACCGCATGCCGGCGTTCGCCGAGGATGCTCAACACCCCGAAAACAATCTGCTCTCGCCGCGCGAATTGAGCCTGATCGTCGATTGGCTGCGCGGCGATTGGTATGATCCTCCCTCGACCTACGTTCCCGCCAAGCCGCGCCATGCGACGTTGGCGGGAAATTAGCCATCATGCTCCGCGTGATGATGAGCCTTTTGGGTGCGAGCGACGAAATGTTTCTTGAAGCACTCTTGACTGTTAGCCCGAAGGCTCGTCACGCGAAGCGTGATGGCGACTTTGGGAACTATGAACGTCGGGCTTCAATGGGAAGCCCGGTTTTTCTGGCCCCCGGTTTAGGGAGAGATTCATGACGAGGTTGATCTGGGTTCTGGCGGCGTCTTTGCTCGTGGGAAGCTTCGTGGTCGCGGAGCGCGTCGAGGCGCAGAAGACGAAAGGAAAAACTCGCGCGGCATTGACCAAGCAACTGATGAAGGGCTATGTGTCGGCCAATTGCGGCGCGCTGAAGAAAGACCTCGATGCCAGCGACGTCAGTTGGGATGACGTCGCGTTGCATGCGGCGTTGTTGAATGAGGCCGGGCATTTGTTGATGGACGACGGCCGTTGCCCGGACGGAACGTGGGCGAAAGCAGCCAAAGCTCTGCAAGCCACGAGCGCGGTGGTGCTCGACAAGGCCGAGAAGAAAGACCTTGACGGCGCGAAGGCCGCCTTCAAGGAATTGACCGCACAAAGCTGCGCGGTCTGCCATGAGGCTCACAAACCGAAGGCCTGATGGTTCGGCTTATTCCTGGAGCGAGCCCGCGACTGAGAGAGTTCTTCAAGCGTTTATCCGACGGTGCGATCAATCCGGTCGTACCCGAATTCCGCACCAACCCAAACTAGCCCGACGCGCAAGCGAGGGACGGACAACAAGTTTCCCTCGCTTGCGCGTCGGGCTAGTGTGAAACACACCGTCACGGAAACCCCAGGACGTGCGCAATCCGACTTCGGCGGTTGCACGGCCCGGAACTGCGGCATAGGAACGCTGGAAGAGGACTCAGCCGGCGGGCTTTTTCATACTTCGGACGTGTTGATCATCTCGTTGACCGCGGTCGTGCTGCCGAACGCGAACAAACAGTCTCCGACGCGGAGTTCGGTATCACCGGGAGGCGGCATGAGCCGCTCGCCATTCGCGCGACGCACACCGATAATCATGACGCCCTTGGAACGCAGATCGGTTTCCGACAGTCGTTTGCCCACATAGCGACTGTTTTCGACGATCAAGATGTCCGCCAGTTCCAAGTCGACACCGGTCTGATCGGTGACTTCCAGAAAGTCCTCGATGCTGGGATGCAGCATGAAGCGCGCCATCTTCACGGCTCCGGTGCTGAACGGACTGACGACTCGCGAGGCTCCGGCGTGCTGCATCTTTTGCACGGCCTTGTCATTACTGGCGCGGGCGATGATTTGGAGCGACGAATTCAGCATCCGGGCGGTGAGTACCACGTAGACATTGTCCGCGTCTGTCGGCAGCACGGTTGTCAGTGCCTGTGCGCGTTCGATGCCGGCACGTCGAAGTACATCGTCATCGGTCGCGTCGCCGACAATCGCCAGCCACCCGGCGGCGTCGCAGGTCTGACGGACATTGGCCTCGTCGCGATCAATGACGAGGAACGGCTGGTGCCGCTGATGCAAATAGTGAGCGATCGTCGAACCCATGCGGCCCAAGCCGCAGATGATGAAATGGCCTTTCAGCTTGCTGATCTCTTTTTCCATGTGACGCTGCTCCCAAAACAGTCGTATTTCCGCGCTGACGATCCATTGCCCGATCTGGAAGGCACTGAACGTGAAGACGCCAACGCTGACAATCAGATAGCCGATGATGAAGAGCCGGCCGGCGGGGCTGAGCGGCACGGTCTCTCCGTAGCCGACCGTGGTCAGCGTGATCACGGCCATGAAGAGGCAGTCCAGCCACGGAGCCTGCTCGATCATGCGCAGCCCAACGGTGCCAACTAGAGTCAGCGACAACAGCAGGCAGACACTCGTCAGCAACGGCCTCATGCCGAGACTCCCGCGGGACAATGCGTGATGCGAGCGAGATTATGGCAGCTCGACCGATTTCAGAAAGTCCGCCGCTTCTTCCGGCAGCACGGGATTGATGGACATGCCACTGCCCAGCTCGAAGCCCGCAGGTGTCGTCAGCTTTGGCAGAATGGCGATGTGCCACAAGAAATAGCTCTTGTCCTCGTCGCCGCGCGGGACGGTGTTGATCGTCAGGTTGTAGGCCGGATTTTCCAAGCCCACCGCGAGACGTTGCAGAACAGTCTTGAGAATCTCGGCCAGGGGCGGGAAGTGCCGGCTCTCGACACCGCCGAACGAGGCGTGATGCGTCTTCGGCAGAATCCAGGTTTCAAACGGCACATGCGACGCGAACGGCAGCACGGCTAAGAACTCCGAATTCTCCGCGAGCACTCGCTTGTCAACAGCGAGTTCTTCCTGCAGCAGCACACAGTACAGGCACTGCCCCGTCATGTCGAAGTAGTCGGCCGCGATCCCCAGTCGCAGTCGCAACATTCTCGGCACGACGGGGGTGGCGATCAACTGGCAGTGGGGATGTCGTAACGATGTGCCGGCCGCCTCGCCGTGATTCTTGAACATCACGATCATCTGAAACCGAGGGTCTTGCAGCAGGTCGTTGTGTCGTTGTTGCAGTGTGTGCAACAGAGCCTCGATCTGTTCGACCGGCTGCTGGCATAACAACCTGTCGTGTTCGGGAGCCTCGATGATGACCTCGTGAGCGCCGCAGCCGCCCCGCTGGCGAAACAACGGACGATGCTCGACACCGTTCTTGTTCGTTTCCTCGATCCGCAACGCGGGGAACCGATTGGGAATGACTCGCACACGCCAGTTGGCGGGCTGCTGAGTGCCCGAGGCCGGCACGCGGTAGATTTCCGGCGGAGTCAGATGTTCTTGGCCGGGGCAGAATGGGCAGGTCGTGGCCATGTTCGCGACGGCCTCGGCACACTTGTTTTGCCGGAATTCGTGTGGCCGTCGCGCTCGAGAAGGAGCAAAAATCACCCAGTCGTTCGTTGTCGAGTCGTATCGCAAGAACGACATCGCGAGGCTCCTTCAGCATTAGGCCCGAGCAATCTTGCAGAGTTCCTCCGACGGCTGCTCGCGCTCGTCTTCGCCAGAACTGGTGGGCCTGTTCAGCGAGCCGAACTCGTCCTCGCCGAGCACTGTGTCTTCTGCGGCTTTGGTCATTACGCCGCCGCAACAGAAGGGCACGATCAAGTTCGGCTCTTGCTCGACGACGTGCCCGCAATACTGACAGTGATACAAACAAATGTTGTGCGGCATCATGGGTGGCATCATGATAGACTCCTCCGTGCGGAATGGTGAGCTAACGGGTGACAATGATACTGTTGATCACTCGCCGCACGCCAGGTTGGTTTCGAGCCACCTCTTGAGCTAGCTGGTTCAAGAAATACGTGGGGACATTTCCTAAGAGCGTTACAACGCCATCTTCCAAATCGACCTCAAGCTGGTTCAGTTCGTTGTATCCGGTCCCCCGCAGTGCCGCACGAATGCTCGTCAACGTATTGTTAAAGACTGGTTCCAATTCGAAGGGAGGCATTTCGGAAACGATTCTGCGGTGCAATGACTGGCTGAATGTCATTGGCTGAGCACGGTTGACTTCGGGAGCAACGTCACACACCGGGGGCAGCATGGTGTTCAACACGATTGTTTCTCCTTCCTTGGTGGTTGTGTGGCTGATGGAACCAGGGCCGCTCACACGAAATCGTCGTCCTCCGACGCGATGATCGTCTGGGCCATCTCCGGAATCTGCTTATGTTCTTCTTTGGCCATTTGTTGCAGCCGCAGAAATGCCGCATGGTCGTCGTCAAGGCCGCTCTCTCGCATCAGGATGCCCTTCGCGACTTCGATCACATGACGCTCCTGCAGCACGTGCCGCAAGTCGGTCACTTCTTGCCGCAACGCTTGAAACTGCTCAAATCGCCGCCGGGCAATGGCGATCGCCGGCTGCAAATCGGCCGCTAGAATCGGCTTGACTAAGTAGCTCAGAACGTGATCGGTTCCCGCTCGTTCCAGCATTTCGGACGTGTGATACGCCGAGACCAGAATGATCGGCACCGGTTGTTGCTCGTAGATCAAGGCCGCCGCTTGTAGGCCGTCCAGCTCCGGCATCTTGATGTCCGTAATCACGAGGTCCGGACGGCACCGCGCGCAATCAGCGACCAATTGCCGTCCGTTCGACGCACACGAAGCCACGTGATGCCCCAAATGCGGCAACACACGTTGGTAATACTCCCGCATATCGGCTTCGTCGTCCGCCACGGAGATTCGCAAGTCAGCAGCCATCACACATCGCCTTCCCTCAAATTGGTGGGGGATGTGCCTCGTCATCCGCGGCCATCAGCACCACCGTCAACGTGGTCCCGCGACCGACTTCACTGAGCACTCGCAACTGGCCTCGATTCTTTTCGAGAATCGCATGCGTCAGCGCCAGTCCCAACCCGATCCCGCGGGCTTTCGTGGATCGGAACGGTTCCAGGATGCGCGGCAAGGCTTCGGCCGGAATCCCGCAACCGGTGTCGGTCACATCGATCTCGACCTGCTCTTGCACGCGGCGTGCCGAAAGCGTCACTTGCCCGCCGTTCGGCATCGACTCACAGGCGTTGCGAATCAGGTTGCCAAAGGCGATGAGCAATTGCTTTTCGTCGGCGAAGGCGGGCGGCAAGTCGGCGGGAAGTTTCCAAATCAGCTCGACGTTTTCAGGCCACGAGTCTTCCGGAACCGATTTCCGCAGACAGGTCTCCAACACGACGGATTGCAGAGATGGCGAGGGCAACTTCGCGAACTCCGACAACGCCGAGATGACGTTGTCCGAGACGGCGACTTGCCGCTCGATGCGTTGTAAATGCTCGGCAATTTTTTCGGGCGCGGCGTCGTGCGCGTGACGTAAGAAGTAGACTGATGTGCGCATCACGTTGAGCGGATTTCGCAACTCATGAGCGACCCCGCCCGCAACTCGGCCCAGTGCGGCCAGTCGCTCCACAATTTTCAGGCGTTCGTTCGAGGCGGTTTCATAGGCGTCTTGAATGATCGCCGTTTCGAGATCCAAAAGCGTGTTGACCGACCGCGTGACGGCCACCAAATCCGCAGCCTCGCCCTGCCATCGCTCGCCGAGAACCCGCACCAAGCCACTTCGCAATCGAGAGATGGCAGCCTCCACGTAAACCTGGTTCAAGCGGATTTCCACGTGTCGATGACCGACCCGCCAGCGCCGCTCCGCGTAATGCACGTCATAAGTGCCAGCAAACAAATCTCGCAGCCACGCCTGCAGCGTCTGCTTCAACCGTTCGACCTGCACCGCACCGCCGGTGATGACTCGCTTCGTCGCTTCGTGCTGGTCAATCTCATGGTAGAAGTCATCGACGAGCTCCGCGAAGTCAACCTCCACGAGCGGTGCTGCCAGGCGCACACGCTCGGCATCTGCGGCCGTCCAACCGACGTAACGCTGCAGATCCTGATATCGCCGAAACAACTCGTCGATTCGCAGAACGTCCGCCACGTCCGGCCCTTTCTCCCCCGTGCTGCCTTAACCGACGCGCTATCCGTTCTTCACGAACTGAGTTCCTTCCGATCGCACCGTCAGTACCGGGCAGCCCGCGTGCTGTACGACTCGTTCCGCCACGCTGCCCAGCATGAAATGCGTCAGCCCCGTGCGGCCGTGAGTGCCGATCACGATCAGGTCGATCTGCTTCTCATTGGCGTATTTCACGATCTCGTCGTGCGGCGAGCCGTTGCGCGTGGCACGCACAACTCGCTTGCCGTTCGCCCACTCCGACGACGGGACGCGCGAGATCGCTTGCTCGGCGTTCGCTTGCGCCTCGACCAAGAGATTCGGCGGAATGTAGACCATTGCCGCCGGCTCGGGAGCAAACAAGTAAACGTCTTCCAGCACGTGCAACACGTGCAGTTCCGCACGGAACTGGTCCGCCAACGCACAGGCGTGACGCTCAGCAACTTTCGAAAGTTCACTGAAGTCGGTCGGAAACAAGATGCGTTGAATCTGGATCATGATGGTTCCCGAGATCGTCGCTGGCGAAAAGACCGGCTGCTCTGGAAGAAACCGGGCCTTCTGAATTCGCTTCAAACTCGACTGCCGTCAGCGAACTGCTGTCGCCGTGGGCCTTCACACGGCATCGCACGGTTCTTGGCCCAAAGCTCGTCACGAACGATCGAAACCTCGGCGGGAGCGACAATTCCCAACCGGATTTGGTTCCCTTTAATCTCGATCACCTTGACCCTTACGTTGTCGCCGATGAGGATTTCTTGATTGATCTTCCGTGACAAAACAAGCATGACTGTACTCCTTTTCCTTGGGGAACGCGAGCGGGTGAAGAGATGGGCGCCTTCCTTGGGAGCGTCTTCTCTTCGGGGCGGGAGACCGCCGCGTGACTGGCCATAATCCCGTGCGAAGGTCGTGCCCAAATGTGAGTTTGATTCCAAAACTTGAGAGAATATTCTCAAGTTACTGCCATTCCGGCAGCGCCGTGAAGACGCATTGCTTGCAGGCGGAGCGTGTATTGAACAAATTCTCGTGTTCAAAAAATCAGGCCGATGAACGCATGAACGAGCAGTCTGTAATGCGTCCCGGGCGTCGTCTGGCAATTCAACTTGTCGACGTGGTACATGGTTCGCGAGATGTTGCCGACCTTCACTGATCCCACCGGTTTTGGCAGCCCCGTGAGGTCGCTCGACCACCGGCTGCAACCTCATCACCAGCCCAACCCCCGATCCGTCTCTCGTAGCCAGTTCCCACCACTGGTCTGTCTTCGGCAGTGGCTTTCCCCTGTCCTTCACTTCTCCCGGTGACTTTGCCATGCCTGCGAAACCCACACGCATCCTGGTCGTTGACGATGATACAGACACGTGCGCGAACTTTGCCGACATCCTGACGGACTTCGGCTACGACGTACGCACCGCTCAAGATGGCCGTGCCGCGCTCCAAATGCTGGAGACACAAAGCTTTGACATTGCTCTGTTCGACCTACGCATGCCCGAAATGGATGGCTTGCAATTCTATCGCGAGCTGCGACGGCGATCACCCTCGACGGTCGCGATCTTGATCACTGGGTTTGTGGACCCGTCGATGCGCGAAGAGGCCGAGCGGCTGGGTGTCTGGCGAGTCATGTCCAAGCCGGTCGACTTGGCCGCGTTGATGCCGCTGATCGAAGACACCGCCCAGCAGCCGCTGGTGTTGCTGGTCGATGACGACCGTGACTTTTGCGACAGCCTCTACGATATTCTTCGTCAGCACGGGTTTCGCGTCGGAATTGCCGGGTCGGCCGACCAGGCCACCCGCCAGTTTCGTGGTCACGAGTTTCAAGTCGTAATCGTGGATTGGTGCCTGCCCGACGCCAACGGCTTGCAATTGCTGCAACGGATTCGCGACGAACGGCCCGTGGCTCGCACAGTGTTGTTGACGGGACATCGCCTGGAGCTCAACGAACTGCTGGACACGGCGTCGCAAGCCAAGGCTGATGTGTTGTTCTATAAGCCTTTGGAAATGGACCGTTTTCTCGATGAATTGCGGCGACTGGCCGGACAAGCCCGCCAGTGAATCTCACGACTCAGGAACAGGATTGTCTGATGATCGGAAAACTGACCGGCGCTTCGCCGCCCCTCGTCGGCAAACAAGCGAACGCGCCGCTCGCGCTGCTGGTGATCGAAGACGACGCCGACACGCGCGGCAACTTGGTCGACATTTTGGAAATGGACGGCTACCGCGTGCAGGCGGCGGCCACGTTTGCCGAAGCGGTGCGCGAGGCTCCGCGAACGGACCTGTTCGCCATTGTTCTGGACCGCAAACTCCCCGACGGTCTCGCCGAGGACTTGCTGCCGCAACTGAGACAGCTTGCGCCACGAGCAGCGGTTGTGATCGTAACCGGTCACGAAGACCTGCAAGGAGCCGTCACTGCGCTGCGGCTGGGTGCCTCGGATTATCTGCTGAAGCCGGTCGATCCCGACACGCTCCGCAATCGGTTGCGACAATTGGCGGATAAACGGCAAGCCGAGCAAGCACTGCTGGCAATTACGAACCGTTATCAACGACTGGTTGAACTCAGTCCGGACGCGATCTTCGTGAACCGAAACGATCAGATCGTGCTCGCCAACCGAGCTTGCTTACGGCTGTTCGGAGCCTCGTCGGCCGATCAAGTCTTGGGCCGATCACCGTTCGAATTCCTCGACGCTCGCGATCACGAGCTTGCGCAACGGCGAGTCCGTCAGGTGCTCGAAGGCCGAGACAGCGTGCCGGTCATGTTGCAGCACATCCTGCGGCTCGATCAAACGGTCGTCGAGGTCGAATGCTCGGCCGCCGGGATTGAGGATGACGGGCAACGAGCCAGCTTGGTCATCATGCGCGACATCACCTCGCGCCGCCAAATGGAAGCCCGCATGATGCAAACCGAGCGTCTCGCCGCAATTGGGCAAATGATGACTGGCCTCGTTCACGAAAGCCGTAACGCACTGCAACGGAGCGAAGCGTGTCTCGAAATGCTCAGCCTCAACCTGCAAGGACAAGCCGACTCGCTGGACTTGGTCGCGCGCGTGCAGAAGGCTCAAAAGAAGTTACATCAACTGTTCGAGGAAGTCCGCAGTTACGCCGCGCCAATCAAACTGCAGCGTGTCGAACATGACTTACGTGACGTGCTCGAAGAGACCTGGGAGAACCTCGTCTGGGTACGACAAGGTCGACAAGCCTCGCTGCGATTTCTGACCGAAGGCCCGTCACCGCGCTGCTCAGTCGATACCAGTCGTCTGGAGCAAGTCATCCGGAACATCCTTGAGAACTCGCTGGCTGCCTGTGCCGACCCGGTGAAGATCGAAGTGACTTGGACCGCGACGAACCTCGACAATCGTCCGGCTTGGCAACTCTCGATCGCTGACAACGGTCCCGGCCTGACGCTGGAACAACGCCAGAATATCTTCGAGCCATTCTTCACGACGAAGGTCAACGGCACGGGATTGGGCATGGCCATCAGCCAGCGCATCGTTGATGCTCATGACGGCACAATCACCGTTGGCACCTCGCGACCGGTAGGCACCGAAATCGTCATCACCCTTCCGCAAGCCTGAGCGGTCTCGCACATAATGTGTGCGAACTTGCTTTTGGAGACGGTGCGACCCAGACGGTACCCCGACAGCGCATTCCGCTTATCCGCCATTCGTGTTGAAAACGCATTCGTGAGCCGCACGGCGCTAGCCGCGGGTGCATGAAAACAACCCGCGGCTAGCGCCTTGCGGCTCACCGGACACAGATTTCAACAAGATTGGTGGAGAGCCCGCGTTCCAATGGCGGCAACGCCTGGCGGCATGCCCTTTGCTCAATCCTTTGTCGCTGCGTTCCGTCCTCGCAACCTCCCGCCTCGATTGCCTCGATCATGCCGACCATCCGCCGATTCTCCCACCTTTTGGCCATCATTGTCTGGTCTGTTCCGGCAGCCGCTTTGGCACAGTTCGACATCGAACGCGAGCCGATCAATTACGTCACCGCGCCACTTGCCGACTCGGTCACCAAGTTGCAAAAACGACTCGACGCGGGCGAGGTCAAGCTCAGATGGGACGACAAGAGTGGCTATCTCGCACCAGTGCTGAATGCCCTCGACATTCACGAGTCGTCGCAGATGCTGGTCTTCTCAAAAACCAGCTTCCAGAGAAACAAGATCGCTCCGCACACCCCGCGAGCGATCTACTTCAACGACGATGTCTACATCGGCTGGTGCCAGCGCGGCGATGTGGTTGAAATCTCGGCCGTCGATCCCGACCTTGGCGCGATTTTCTATTCGCTTGATCAAGACGAGACCGAGCGGCCCAAATTCGCGCGGCACACCGATACTTGTACGCTGTGCCATGCGTCGTCGGTGACGCAGGGAGTACCCGGCCACTTGATCCGCTCGGTGTTTCCCGATTCCAGTGGCCACCCGATACTGAGCACCAGCACGTACCGCACCAGTTCCGCCAGCCCACTCAAGGAGCGTTGGGGCGGCTGGTACGTCACCGGCCAGCACGGTCGGCAACGGCACCTGGGCAATATGATCGTTCGCAATTCGCGCGAACCGGATTCCTTCGACCACGACGCCGGTGCCAACGTCGCTGACCTCGCCAAGCTCGTTAACGTCGAGCCATACCTCACGCCGCACAGTGACATCGTGGCCTTGCTGGTGTTTGAGCATCAGGCTCCAACACACAATGCGCTGACGCAAGCCAACTACCAAGCCAAACTCGCCCTGCGCGACGAAGAGACCCTCAAAGCCATCGACAAAAACCCACACGCACCGCGTCCGGAAAGCATCCAGCGCCGGCTGGATCACAGCGCGGACCTCGTCCTGAAACACCTTCTGTTCGCAGAAGAAACGCCGCTCACCGACCGCATCCAAGGCACCTCGGCCTTTGCCGACCAGTTCTCCCGACGCGGCTGTCGAGACAAACAGGGCCGCTCGCTACGCGACTTCGATCTCGAACGCCGCTTGTTCAAATACCCATGCAGCTATCTGATCGACTCGGCTGCATTCGATGGGTTGTCGTCCGAGCTACGAAGCATCGTCCTTGGTAAACTACAGGCTGTGTTGACTGGCCAAGATGACTCGCCAACGTACCGCCACCTCTCGGCCGAGGAACGGAAGGCCATCCTCGAAATCCTGATCGACACCAAACCGAACCTGCCGGAGTCATGGCGCAAGTCGCCGTAGTTGCTATCGTCGCTGGTGAGGACCGGCGGCCTTTGCCGCGTCGTACCATTGGTGTTCCGGCCGCGCGAGGATTTCGTCGATGACGGCGTTCACAGAGTCGGCTTGTTCTTTCTGGCCGGACTCGGTGGCGTGCTGCGTGATCTCGCGAGCTTGCGGGATCAGCTCTTTGTAGAACCGCTCGGCAACCTCAAACATGCCGTGCCAGTGCGCATAGTCGGGAGCCATCATCGACGCTCCGTGACGTGCGCGCCGGCCCTCGTGGTGCCAGAGATAGAACCACGTCCATTCGATCTCTTCGTCGAACTCGGTCTTGGTGAGCAGTTCGTGTTGGCGCAGCGCCGCGATGATGCTCTGCCCGGGTTTTCCGAACTTCTCGTTGTAGAGCACGATGAAGTCGTCGTACTGCTTGTAGAACGAGTTGACATAGTCTGGCGTGTGGCAGTGATGGCAGACCTGCTTCATGTTCGTCCGCTTCTCTTCGGCGGAGAACGTGATCAGTGCGCGTCGCTTGGCGGGATCGGTCTCGGTGACGAGCTTGCCATTCGCGTCGGTATCAAGCACCGCACTGACCGGCGGACGGTTCGTCCAAGAAATGCGTTGGCCAGCGTCATGCGTGATCGTGCCTCCGTTCTTCGAATGTCCCGACATGTGGCAGGTCGCGCATGTCGGAGCCTGCGAGTAGTCTTTTCCCAGCACCCAATGCTGGGCATTGAGGTTCATGTGGTCCTTCAAGTCGCGAAAAGCCACGCCGTGCTTGGACTCTTCGTAGATTTCCTTCTGCGGGTGATCGGGGCCGAGATGGCACTTGCCGCAATTCTCCGGCTGCCGCGCGCGGCGCGGCGAGAAGTCGTGCCGGCTGTGACACGCCGAGCACGACCCCAGCGAGCCATCAAGGTTCAACCGTCCGATGCCCGTGTTCGGCCATGTGCCGGCATGCAGCTTCGGCCGGCCGTCTTCATTCTTCGCGATGCGGTCGAGCACTTCCAAATTGGTCGGCTGCCCCTTCGCATCGGGCTTCAGATCATCGACGGTGATTTGACTGCCGTCCTTCGCGAGCAACGCCACTTTGCTGCCGTGGCATTGCTGACAGCCGACAAACGCGCTCGACATGCCATTGACCTCGTGGATGTCCGGCTTGCCTGGCGTCGGTGAGTGCGGATTGAACGGAGTCCGCGAACCTTCGACGGTCTCCGCGAGGAAGTTGTCCAACGACGCCAGAATGTTTCCCGCCTTGGCGTGATGGCTGTGAGTGAACTCTTTTGTTTCTTTCTCATGACAGCGACCGCAATCTTTCGGCGTCACGATTGTCGCGATCAGGTGTCCGTAGTGCGTGAACCCGTCGACGTCACCTTTTTCCGCCTGATGGCATTCGACGCAGCCGACGCCCTTGCGCGCGTGCGTGCTGAACTTCCAGTGGTCGATGATCCCCGGCGACGACTTGCCGTGGCACTCGACACAACTCTTGGACTTCGCGGGTATCGCGACGTGGCCGGCGGCCAGCCCGACTTCTTCGCGCTTGCGAGCAATCTCCATCGCCTGCACGAGCACCAGCGACGCGAGAAACAACAGGCCCAGAGAGCCGATGACGAAACGTTTAGTTTGCAGAGTCATAGTGGTTTTCGATTTGAGATTTGAGATTTGAGATTTGAGATTTCGCGGTTAGTGTTCGACGACCGCCTCCCACACGGTTAGGCCGACCAGCAAGAACACACCGACGATGCCGATCCACACGCTAGCTTCGGTGAAGCGCGTGCGTTTCCGAATCCAGGCGTCGATGAACGGCCAGGCGAACATCACAAACACGATGAACCCGCTGCTCAGCACGGCAAACGTCCCGGAGAATAGCTTCAGCCAGCGGAATGAGACGTAGAACCACCACTCCGGCTTGATGACTTCGGGCGTCGTCAGCGGATCGGCGCGTGGGCCGAGTCCGACCGGAAACACCGTGGCCAACACGCTCAAGACGATCATCAGGACCAGGCCGATGATTAGCTCAGTGTAGAAGTGGTCGGGAAAGAAGTCGAAATGTTGGGGCTGGTCGGCCGGTTCATCTTCAAAACGAAGTTCGCTGACTCCTTGCAGCCGCAGAATCGCCACGTGAATGATGAGCAACAGGATCATCACGCCGGGTAGCACTGCCGCGTGCAGAATGAAGAACCGCGAGAGCGTGTTCGCGTTGTACGTCTCGCCCGCCAACAGCAGTCGCTTCGCCAAACCGCCGACGAGCGGGATCGTGTCACAAATGTTGGCGGCGACGGTCGCACCCCAATAGCTGAGCTGCTCAAACACCAAACTGTAGCCGGTGAAGCCGACGATCAACGTGCAGAGCAGCAGGCACATGCCGACCATCCAGTTGATCTCGCGCGGCTGACGGTACGCTCCGGTGAAGTAGACTCGCATCTGATGCAAAATCACGGCCGCGATCATCAGCGTGGCCGCCCACTTGTGCATGCCTCGGATGTACCAGCCGAAGGCAACTTCGTTCGTAATGTGGTGGATCGACTCGTAAGCCGTCTGCGGCGATGGCTGGTAATAGAAGGCCAACAAGATCCCCGTGACGATCTGCACGACAAACAAGTAGGCCGGCGTCCCGCCCAGGCAGAACCACCAGTGCCGCAAGTGGCTCGGCACCGGCTCGTTGGTCAGCTCGGCAATCTGTACACCCGACACCGGCAAGCGTTGCGCGAACCAATGTTTGACAGTGTTCACACCAACGCCTCCGTCGGCACTTCGATGAACAGCAATCCGTTCTCAACCTTCAACGCATACCGCGGCAACGATTGCCCCGCGTCTTTCGGCGGCCCTGAAACAGCGGCACCGGAGCGATCAAAGGCGCCGTTGTGACACGGACAAAAGAAGCGACTGTTGTTCGACTCCCAATGTACCTGGCAACCAAGGTGTGGGCAGACGCTCGATAGCGCGATGAAATCTTCGGGACCACCTTTCTCCGCCAGCCGAGTCACCACGACCTTCTGCCCCGCCGGGCTTTCGTAGGTGATCGACACTCCGCTGGCAAAGCTCGCAAGGTCGGCCAAAAACTGCCAACTGCGCGTCGACGCGCGCGCCGGATACAAGAACCAACCGATCATCGTTCCAAACATGCCGTAGCCCAGCGCCATCCCCAAACCCATGCAGGCCGACGACACTCGTGACACGAACGACCGACGCGGCAATCGTTCTGGCGTCACTGCCGTATTCTGTTCGGAGTCGCGTCCCTGCATGATCCACCTGCTGTCGAGGAAGAGTCCACACCGGCATCGCGCACACGATAACCGATCTTGCGTGGCGATCAACGACGCCGACGTCCCTGCCAGAGCCTGACGCGCCCTTGGCGCATCGGAGACCGAGATATCCCTTGGCAGGTTGCTTCCCAGCAGAGCCTGCCTCCGTTTCTCCCGGCTCTGGGATTTCATCCGAAATCAACTGCAAAAATCAACCATTGGACATCGGAGCCAT
>CAYSHJ010001010.1:0-3935 GCA_964430385.1 uncultured Planctomycetaceae bacterium | reverse complement strand
CCTGAGCATCTGCCACGACAACGACAGTCGACGTTGTGACCGAACTGCTCCGTCGCGTGCGGCCGGACCTTGTGAGCACCGCGCCCCCCGTTGACTACATGTCGGACCATGAGGTCACCAGCCGTCTGGTTCGAGACGCTTGTTTCAACGCCTCGGTGCCGAACTACGCGACTCGGCGGTGGGAGCCGGCTGCCGCGCTCAGCCACCTGCCGCATCTGTATTACGTCGACCCGATCGAAGGCATCGACTGGTTCGGCCGCTCGATCGAGCCGCACTTCATCATCGACATCTCGGCCACATTTGAGTTGAAGCTGAAGATGCTCGCTTGCCACGCCAGTCAACGGAATTGGTTGCTCAAGCAGCACGGCATCGACGAATACCTCGAAAGCTGCCGCCGCTGGAGCGCCGCTCGAGGTCAGAAAATCGGATCCACTTTCGGCGAAGCGTTCACGCAGCACATCGGGCATCCGTATCCGAACAACAATCTGCTGAAGGAGGTGTTGAGCTAAGTGGACACGCAGAGATCTCTGGGCAGGCGCGGCCAACACTAGCTCGACGCGGACAGGTCGTCCTTGTTGCTTTACGCGTCAAGCCACGTCGCGCGAAGCAGGTCATAGCCGATCAAGAAAACCCCCGCGTCGACGAGAGCGTGGCTAAGCCATGGTCCGAGCAGTGAGCCGCTCCGTTGATACAGCCAGGCCAAAACCGCTCCGCCAACGGCGACCGAGAATGAGAAGAACCATGTCGCGAAGGAACTCCAGCCGAAGTAGACCGACAGCACGATCACGTGATGAGCCATGAAACCAAGACTTGAAATCGCGATCGCGGCACCGAGCGGCAGCAGTCGTCTCGCGCGGCCGAAGACGAACCAACGCCAGTAATATTCTTCCATCAGCGAGTGCGCCGCCGAATAGAACACACCCAGCGCGATGTACTTGCCGGGACTCGTGATGCCGGCCGACGTCACTTTCAGACGCACCGCCTCCATTGCTGCGTCGAACCAGCCGGCGGGTTTCATCCAGCCGTGATACAGCCCCAACGTCGTGCCGCTGATGACCAAACCGAACAGCATGCCGTTGAACAAACCCGATGTTGGCTTTTCAGGCCAGCGAGGTCGCTGCCGCTCCCAAGCCAGCACCCAGGCGATGGGAAAACCGAACTGCATCAGCTTTCCGAAACCATAGACCGTTTGTTGCCTGCTCGCGGGTTGATCAGCTAATGCGACGAAGTAGACCCACGTCAAAAGCGTCGGAAACGTCAGCGCGAGCACGACGGCGGAGGCCTGAGGTTTGACATTCGAAATTTGCGGACTGTCAGCCGTCATATGTCGTCCAGACTTTTCTGCGACCTATTTTCCGCACTTCCGATTCGACGCGTACGCTGCCAGAGGAGGAGGAGGAAAAGTTCAGCCACAGACGCGCGCCCTCGTCGCGCGAAGCGTTCGATTCTAGCATTGAGCGACTTCATCCGACATTGGCCGCACATGCGAAAGCTCCTATCACGAGAACCCAACAAACAATCATTCGCACAACGACAGCAAACAGCTTCACCAGGAGCAGGCATGACTTCGCAAACTCGTCGCTCGTTCTTGCAGAGTTCGTCCGTGGCAGTGGCTTCGGGAGTGTTGCTCTCGCATCTCGATCAAGTCGCGAAGGCTCAGGCCAGTGAGCGAGTGCGGGTTGGCGTCATGGGAGCTGCCGGCCGGGCGGCGTCGCTGATTGCATCGTTCTCGGCGAACAAGTCGGTCGAGGTCGTGGCGATTGCGGACCTGGATGCGAATCGATTGCCGAAGGGGTTGGAGAGCGCGGAAAAACTTCAGGGGAAGAAGCCGCGCGGCGAAAGTGATTTTCGGAAGCTGATTGATGACAAGTCGATCGACGCGCTCGTCATCGGGACGCCGGATCATTGGCATGCGATTCCGACGATCCTGGCGTGTCAGGCGGGGAAGGACGTGTATGTCGAAAAGCCGGACAGCCACAACATCGTCGAGGGGATGCGGATGGTGGCGGCGATGCGGAAGCACAAGCGCGTCGTGCAAATGGGGTCGCAGCATCGCTCGACCGTGCGGATGCAGTCGGCGATTGAGTTCGTGAAGACAGGAAAACTCGGCCGCTGCGTGGTGGCCAAGGCGTGGGAAAGCTCGAAGCAGGGAGCCTTGCCGGTGCGCCCCGATGGGACGCCGCCGGCTGGGGTCGATTACGACATGTGGCTCGGTCCCGCGCAGCAGCGGCCGTTCAATCCCAATCGGTTTCACGGGAATTGGCGGTGGTTCTACGATTTCGGCACCGGCGATCTCGGCAACGACGGCGTGCATCGGTTGGACATGGCGGTCGCGGTGCTCGCGGTGGCGTGCGAGGTGCAGCACGACGAACCGCTCGGCCTGCCGATGTCGATCTTCGCGAACGGCGGCAAGTGGTACTTCGACGACGCTCAAGAGTTCCCAGACACGCTGCAGGTCAACTACGAGTTCGGCTCTGGCAACGTCAAGGATGGAAAACATCCGAAGCTGCTGACCTACGAGATGCGCGTCTGGACCCCGTATGGCTACCTCGGCGAATCAGAAGGTTCGGCGCTGTTCGGGGATCAGGGCTACATGGTGCTCGGCAACTCGCGCTGGATCGCTTACGGCCGCGGCGGCGAAGTGCTCGCTAAAGGAGACGGAGACAGTCACGAGAAGCCGCACGTCCAGAACTTCATCGAGTGCATCAAATCGCGTGCCAAGCCGTACTGCGATCTGGAAACGATTGGCCATCCGGCGTCGGTGCTGTGTCACGCCGGCAACATCTCCACGCGGCTTGGCCGCAAGTTAACGCTCGATGCGGCGACAGAAACATTCGTCGGCGATGCCGAAGCGAATGCACTCCGCGGTCGGCTCGAATGGCGAAAGCCTTGGGTGTTGCCAGAGGTGTAGCGCGGCGGAGCCGCAATGAGTGTGGCACGACGCTCCGCGTCGTGAATTGCGACGCGGAGCGTCGCACCACAATGTTGCGAGAAAAACAACGTCCTCGACGTTAACGATGTAAGGACGGGAGGGCGGCAGCGGGTAGAACACGGAGGACACGGAAGACACGGAGGGGATCAAGTGCAATAACAGAAGCGGGAACCGACAGCATTGCAATTCAATCGCACTTCACAATGGAACAGAGAAGTGCTTCTGCAAACAAGAAACAACACTCTCCGGCCACTTCGTTCTCGACATTCTCTCTTTGTCTTCTCCGTGTCTTCCGCGTCCTCCGTGTCCCACAAGCTGCCTTTTACTTCCCCAGCAACTCCGGCTTCTCCGAGACGTTCTTCCAACCGAACTTGTTGGCGAATTCGGCGGGGGGTGTGGGTGCGTGCCGTCATTTGTTCGGCATGCCGTCCCATTGGACCTGGCACTTGCGCAGCGCGGCTTTCAGCTCTTCGATGCCGGTGGCGGTGACTTTGGTGCGGCGGAGGTCGAGGGATTCCAGGTTCGTCAAGCTGGCGAGGTGCTTGATGCCCGCGTTGGTCAGTCCGCTGCCGGCCAGCGACAGGCGTTTGAGCGGCTTCAGCTCGGCCAGGTTTTCGGCAGTGAGATTGATCAGGTTCGGGTGGCTGAGCGACAAGTCGATCAACTCCGGTTGGCCGGTCAGGTGCAGCAGGCCCGTGCCGCGAATGTCGTTGCCGTCGAGCACCAGCCGTTTCAGCGTCGGCAGCTTCGGCAGTTGGGCCAGCGAGGCGTCGTTCAGTCCCGCGTTGGCGAGGGTCAGTTCCCGCAAGCCGTGGATGGGGACCAGGAAGCTGTAGTCCAGCCCGGTGCTGCCCGACAGGTCGATGCTCTCCAGCCGGTCGAACTTGGGGAACTTCAGCAAGGACAACAGCGGCCGCAGTAGATCAAGCGGTTTGGTGACACCGGCGAGTGAGACGCGGCGGACCTGGAAGTATTCGCCGGGCAAGTCGGCCACGACCGGGAC
>CAYSHJ010001009.1:0-2302 GCA_964430385.1 uncultured Planctomycetaceae bacterium | reverse complement strand
AACGTCGGGATTGATCGCTCGCAACGGGCGCGGCGGGTCTTCGCAGACACGCTTGAGGACCGCCATCGTCGTGCGGGCTCGAAACGGCGAGTGGCCGGAGCACATCGCGTACATGACCGCTCCGAGGCTGAACAGGTCGGCGCGAGCATCGACGTCGCGGCCCCAGGCTTGCTCGGGGGCCATGTATTGCGGCGTCCCGGCGATCACGCCGCTAAGCGTCAAGCTGGCGTCGTCCATCACGCGCGCCAATCCGAAGTCGGTCAGCTTCACACGCTCGACACCGTTCTCCAGCAGGATGTTCGCCGGCTTCACGTCGCGATGCACGACTCCTTGTGCATGCGCCGCCGCCAACCCCGCCGCCGTCTGCATGGCGATCCGCAAGACCTCTTTCAGTTCGAGCGGCCCGTCCTGATCGATCCGCTCTTGCAAAGATCCGCCGGCCACGAACTGCATGATGATCTTCGGCAGTGCGTTCGTAGTACCGCCTTCAGGCGGAGATTTGACTGAGAGTTTGGTTCCGCCTAAAGGCGGGACTACGAACTGCCCGTCGTCGATCGCATAAATCGTGATGACGTTGTCATGACACACCGCCGCCGCTGCTTGAGCCTCGCGAATGAACCGCTTCCGCGCGACGGCATGATGAGCCAAATGCGATGCCAGCACCTTGACCGCGACGACTCGATGCAGGCTCGGATCATACGCCTTGAGCACGACTCCCATGCCGCCCCAGCCGATGACTTCGCTGATCTCGTGCTGACCGAGTTTGCCCAGCAACTTGGGATCATCGGCAGGCTGCAAAAAATCGAGCGTCCGCTGCGGGTCGGCCGGCTCACTCGACTCGTCGCCGGAGCCGTCGTCGTTCTTGAGCCGTTCCATCGCCGCCGCCAGCTTCGGATCAAGAGGGGGTCGGGAGTCTTTTTCAGGCCGCCGGCCGCTGAGTTGATCTTCCGAGTCGTTCGACGCGACCTGAAAAAGACTCCCGACCCCGTTCAGCTTCTCCGACATCCCGATCCACGACTCGCCACCGGCCGTCATCTGCCGCAAGGCCGCCTCGCACGACGGGCACCGATCGACGTGAGCCTGCGTTGCTGCTTGCTGGTCTATGGGGAGCGTGCCATCCAACAACGCTCGTAACGTGGCGGCGTCGGGACAGTTCGGTGTTGGACGTGCGTCAGACATGGCGTGAACTCGCTCGGGCCAGTGAAGCGTCGTAACGGACTCTGCCCAGAGATACGAGCGAACCAGCCGAAGTTATCGCGAAAATGCTAAGCGACCTTTGGACTGCGACGACCCGAGTCGTCGCTTTTCAAAACGCTGCGTTCTCTCCCAGCGTTCTCAATTCCAAGGTTCGTTTCCCGGGCGACCAGAGCGTTTTGAAAAGCGGTGATTTTGGTCACCGCACTCCAAATCATTACCCAGCAGCCACTTCACCTGCTCTTTGAGCCGAGCGATCACACGGCCTTTGGCCAGGTACACGGCGGCCACGGTCAGGCCCAATTCCGCTGCGACAACTTTTCCTTCGCGGCCCTCGACAGCCGTTTGCCAAAACGCCGACCACGTCGCTTCCGAGAAATCGGCTTGCACTTGTCGAGCGGCGTAATCCAGCAACTGCCGTTCGTAGGCCGCGTCCCATTCGTCCGAGTCGGATTCCAAGACGAGTTGCTCCGACGCTTGCCGCCATTGTGAACTATCGCCGCTGCCACGCACGCCGCGAGCGGCCGCTCGCCAATGATCGGTCAGCCGATTTCGCACGACCGTGAACAGCCAGCCGCGAAATGAGCCGCGACGTGGATCGTAAATCAGACTCTTGGCCGCGAGCGCCACTTGCCGCAGCACGTCCTGAGTCAAATCGGCCGCGTCGGCATCTTGCAGACCGCGTTTGCGGACGAAGGCGTAAACCAGAGGAGCATACAAGTCGACAAACCGCTCCCACGCCTCGCGGTCGTGAGCATCTTTCAATCTGACCAGCAAGCTGGGCTGTGTCGGCGGAACGTGCGGCATCGTGTGCTCGGACGAAGATACGAACGGCGACGAGAAAGTTATTGCGAAAGTGGCCGATTGGCTTGCGATCGCGTCAGCGTCGCCACCTCGGTACGAACGTGCGATTCATTGGCGAGCGGAGCGGCGTCAGCTCCCGGTTAGTACTACAGCGCACTTTCGAGTTCCGGTCCCCTCTCCCGCCCGCATCGGGGGGGAGAGGGCTAGGGTGAGGGGGGCTTCGGAGTTGATTGGCGGCCGACGACGAGTTGCTTTCATGACACGAAGTTTAACTGAGAATGGAGGCGTTGGCACCGTTCGCCCC
>CAYSHJ010001008.1:0-2986 GCA_964430385.1 uncultured Planctomycetaceae bacterium | reverse complement strand
GGTCACTCAAGGTCGAAGGAGTAGACCGATGTCTGAAGAAAGCCACGGACGGTTCCCCCCCCATCCCGACAGATTCCGCTGAGTCTGCTTTGGAGGGCGCTGCCGGTTGCGGGGCAGCAGCAGATTCTGAAAACTCTCAGTCGGGCCGCTCGCAAAGCGACCCCCGTGTCACTTCCCGAAAAGGAGGTGACCAATGAGCGTCGCTGAGACCACGTTGCCAACGACAGCCGCCTCGAAGAGCGTTCCCGGTGTTCTCTCGGAAAAGATCGACGACCATCACCGACAACGATTGGCGGTCGTTTATCTGCGGCAATCGACGCCGAGGCAGGTGCAGGAAAATCGCGAATCGACACGGCTCCAATATGCGTTAGCCGATCGTGCCGTCCATTTGGGCTGGCATCCCGATCGCGTTCTGGTGATCGACGAAGACCTCGGTCAAAGTGGAACCACGATCGAAAACCGTTTCGGCTTTCAACGTCTCTTGGCGGAGATCGCCCTGGACCATGTCGGGCTGGTGTTGGGATTGCAGATGAGTCGGTTGGCTCGGTCCTGCAAGGACTGGTATCACCTGTTGGAGCTGTGCGGCGTTTATGGAGCCTTGTTGGCCGATCACGAGGCGCTCTACGACCCGGCTCAGTTCAATGATCGTTTGTTGTTGGGACTTCACGGCATGATGAGTGAAGCGGAACTGCATCTGATCCGCTGCCGGATGAGCCAAGGTCTGCGCCAAAAAGCCGAGCGTGGCGAGTTGTTCACGCTCGTGCCGATCGGCTATGTGCGCACACCGGACAACCGAGTGACACTCGATCCCGACGAACAAGTTCAAGCGGTGGTTCGCCTCGTGTTTGAAATGTTCGCGGAACTGGGGAGCGGTCGCGCCGTGGTGTCGTCTTTGGTGCGGAGAGGAATGCGTCTTCCCACGCGACCGCATGACGGATCGGATCGCCAGCAGTTGGTCTGGCGGCCGCCGGCCACGGCGACGGTTTACGGGATGCTGAACAATCCGTTCTATGCGGGAGCGTACAGTTACGGTCGCCAACAGAACGATCCGCGCGGCAAGATTCCCGGACGCCCCAGCACCGGGCGTCGCTGTCAGGCGATGGACGACTGGCATGTGTTGTTGAAGGACAAGCTGCCCGCTTACATCTCCTGGGATCAATACCTCGCCAATCAAAAACGCTTGGAACAGAACGTGTCCCGATTCGAGACACGCGGAGCGCCGCGTGAAGGAACCTCGCTGCTGGGAGGTTTGGCGCGGTGTGGCCGTTGTGGCTGTCGCCTGTACGTCGTGTATGACGGCCAGCCCGGGACGGCCCGCTATCAATGCCAGCACAGTGAACCAGCCGACCCGTGCGGCAGTCCCAGCGTCGCGGCGGAACCGGTCGATTCCCTGATCGCCGAGCAGGTGCTCCGCGTGTTGGAACCGGCCGCGCTGGAACTGAGCCTTCAAATCGAGCAGGACCAACGCCGAGAACAACAGCGAGTCACGACTCACTGGCAACAAGTGCTCGAACGAGCCCATTACGAGACGGAACGCGCGCGCCGTCAGTACGCGACGGTCGAACCGGAAAACCGCTTGGTCGCCCGCGAGCTGGAAAGTCGCTGGGAGGAGGCCCTCCGCGCGGAGCAGAAATTAAAGGAAGAATCGGCTCGACTCCAAGCGGCTGCCGAAGTGGGCTTCTCCGCCGCGGACCTGGAGGCCATTCGCGCGTTGGCCACCAACCTGCCCGCGCTGTGGACCGCTCCGACAACGAGTCACGCGGATCGCCAGGAAGTCGTTCGGCATCTGCTGGACCGCGTCGAAATCACCGTTCATGGCAAAACAGAATTGGTCGATGCGACGCTCCATTGGCAGGGTGGTTTCACCAGCCAACACGAAGTCCGCCGACCGATTTTTTCGTATGCTCGGTTGAGCGACTATGAGACGTTGAAGGAACGAGTGACGGCGTTACGGCACGCGGGGGAAACTTCGCAGGCAATCGCCGAACAACTCCACGCGGAAGGATTTCATCCGCCGCGTCGTGACGAACGATTCAATTCCGGAATGATCCGCTCGCTGCTGATCAAGTTTGGCCTGACGAAGCGCCGCGACGATTCGCAGGAACAGTTGTTGCGAGAACACGAGTGGTGGTTGGCCGACCTCAGTCGAACGCTGCCTGTCCCCTCGGGAACCCTGCATGGTTGGATTCGTCAAGGTTGGGTCCATTCGCGCAAGGTCTCCAACCGATGGGTGCTGTGGGCCGATCCCTCAGAACAACTCCGCCTCCGCCAATTGCACGCCTATCGTCGCCCAGCCGCCAGTGTTCCCTATCCGGAAACGCTGACGACATCCAAAAGCCGAAGTAACTGATTTACCCAAACCTTTTATTTTGTCACTGCCCTGCAACAAAGGAGGCGTTATGTCTGGAATGCTGTCGCATCCCACACGATGTGATTTTGACAGCACCGTTGAAACCAAAACGTCGAAATGCCAACTGATCGTTTGCCAACTTCGCTATTCCAGCAAAAAAAACCTGGCGCAAACGCTTCGTTGCCGATCTCGACCCAGCCGGCGGGATCAATGAGGAAAGCAAAAAGGTCTTGCTCTCCGCAATACAATCCCGTCGCACCGGTGATGGCGGTTTGCGGCGGCGAGAACTCGCCGGCGCATTCGGCCACCGTCTCCAGCAGTTCGCTGTTCCACAACCGAGAGTACGCGGCTCCGTGAATCGAACGGATGCATGGCCCGGTCGTCAGAAGTTGCATCGGCTTTGCTCCGCTCGGGAGCGTTTCTCGCAACACGGCTCGTGCGGTGTCGGGGGAGAGCCGATTGACGGTCTCCTTGGCAACACCGGACAAGCGGCAAATTTGCGAGAAGCTCCAGTCGTTGAGCAAGAACTCGCCGTCATCGCCAGCGGCGAACGAGAGTTCTCCGCCGACGACAACCGGTTGCAGGCGAGCTGGCAAGTGCCAGCGGTCCTGCGATTCCCGATGCTCATTCCGACAA
>CAYSHJ010001007.1:0-4552 GCA_964430385.1 uncultured Planctomycetaceae bacterium | reverse complement strand
GTCTCGGCGCTGGGGGCTTTCAACACGTCCAACTTTCAGGCGTTGGCGATCGATCCGGTTGCCAAGTCGCGAGTGCTCTGGGTCAAGTCGGTTCCCTATCTCAAGCTTCCGACGGTGTGTGCTCCCGCGGTGGTCGGTGGTGTGGTGGTGTTTGGCGATGGCATGCATCAAACCGACGGAGCTGTGCTGCATGGAGTGCGACTCGATACTGGTTTGCCGCTGTGGCAATTGCCTGTGCCGGGTCAACTGGTTCATCTGGAAGGCTCGCCCACAATCGCGAGCGGCAAAGTGTTGATCGGCGGCGGGCACGCCGGCGTGTTGTGCGTGGACCCCAGTCGCTTGGAATTGGACGGCAAAGAAGTGGACGCGGCATCGGCTCAGGCGGTGCTCGAAAAGAAATGGAAAGAGCTGCTCGCGAAATATGAACAAGAAAAGAAAGTCGATCCCGACTTCGCGATTCCGCCGAATGAGGATTCGTTGCCCAAGCCTCGGCCTAAGCTTGCTTGGCAAGCGGGAGCCGGCCAATGGCACGTGGACGCTCCGGTCGCGGTGGTCGGCGATCGAGTGCTCGTCGGCTCGGCGTTCCTGGATGCGGAACGCAGCGGCGAACGAGCGCTCTACTGCTTGAAGCTCGGCGATGGTGGCGTGCGGTGGAAGACTCCGCTGAAATTCAATCCGTGGTCCGGGCCGACGGTCGTTGGAGACTTGGTGCTGATCGGCGGCAGCAGTGTGCGGTTGGAACCGCAGGAAGCGGCCAAGGGTCAAGGCGAAGTCTTGGCCGTGTCGCTATCGAACGGCGCGGTGAAATGGCGGCGCGAACTGCCTGCGGGAGTCGTCTCCGCCATCGCCGTGAAAGATCAGCTCGCGGTCTTCACCGCGACCGACGGCCACGTGCGAGCCTGGGATGTCGCCTCTGGCCAAGAGAAATGGAAGTTCCTCAGCGGCGCGCCGCTGTTCGCCAGTCCGGCGCTTTCCGGAACCACGGCTTATGTCGCGAACCTGAAAGGGATCGTGCAGGCCATCGGCCTGAGCGACGGTCAAAAACAATGGAGCCTTGATTTGGCGACTGCCCCCGCCGTTCAGGCTCGTGGAATGGTGTACGGCGGGCCGGTCCTCGCGGCAGGCCGACTGTTCGTGGCGACGTGCGATCTGGAAGCTGGCGGAAAAGTCGCAACAGCCGTCGTGTGTCTCGGGGACAAGTGAGGAGATTTTTGATTTTCGATTTTCGATTTTCGATTGAAGCACAACCGCGGAGATGGAATCCATGAATCGACGCACCATCCAGTGGAGTGGGTGTCTTGCAATGACGATGCTCCTCGTCGCTCGGGTCGCGGCTCAAGACAAACCGACCGAGGCGATCAAGGTCGACAAGGAGAAGAAGACAATCACGCTCGCCTGCAAGATCGCCCCGCGAAAGCTGCCCAGCCTCAATGAGGTGTATCCCCTTGAGGTCATCGCCACGTGGCCTTCGCCGAAGGGCCAAAAGGCTCACGAAACCGTGGTGACCTTTGAGGCCAAGCCCAGCGACATCCACAGCGCCCTGGAAAGTCTCGGCCTGAAGCCTGGCAAGCCGGCCAAGGGTGAAGGCGCCGAGGCGGCCGGGCCGGAAGTGAAGATCTTCCTGGATGTTCCCAGCGCCGGTGGTTTGTCCAAGCGTGTTCCCATCGAAAAAGTGCTTGTCGATCGCAAGACCGGCAAGCAGATGCCGGCGTTGAAATGGATCTTTACAGGTTCTATCACGAAGCGACCCGACCCCAACAAACCCGAAACCATTTACGCGGCCGATGGTACCGGAACCCTGATCACCATCTTTCCGGTCACGGACGAAACCGTGTTTCAAACGAACTTGACGATGAAAGACGAGCCGTTGATCAAGCTGGAAACAAATACGAAAGTCTTGCCGGAAGTCGGTGTTGACGTGCAACTCGTGATCCAGGTGCCTTAGATCGCCACCGTAAAATGACAAAGAAGATCAACATGCCTCACAGTTTTCACGGACCTTTGTGCTGCACGTTCGCCGTCCTGGCCGTCGTTTCATCAACGGCCGAGGCACAACTCTTGCCGGAGCGATTGGTGCCACCTCAGCAGTTCACGCTTCCGCCGCTGCCATCGGTCGAGCAACCACGATCTCGCCCCGTGATTGGCGCGGACAAAATCTCGCCACACCTGTGGACGCTGCCGTGGGGCGCGTTTCCCGGCGCACCCGTGACTGTCTCTCACGAACAATGGCCAGCCGATTGGCGACGTCCCGTTCTGGATGTTCCGCCGCTCGCGACCGAGTCCGATCCCGCGCGGCCCACCTTCGTGTGGCAGCGTTTTTCGCCAACTTCGCACGTGTCGTCGCTCGATCTCCGGCAGGTTCCCAAATTGGATCGATTCCCGGTTTACGTGGAGCCCGCCATTCGCACGGCTGATGACCCAACGGCGCCGTCGGCGCATGGACTCCTCACGACCTCCGTCCCGCTCGCCACGGTGAACTCAGTTTCGCTGCTGCGTCTGGCGATCCCCGATCCGTTTGAGCACTTGAGGGCGATTCAGCTTGGGAATCCGCCTCCCGATGTGGACACCCCTGATGCGTCGCAGGAACGACCGCTTTTGCCCAAGTTGCCGAGCGTAGCCGCGTTTGAATGAACCGCTGAGTCATGAACCGCTGAGCCAGACTAACTACAAATTCGAAGCCTCGCCGGCTCGTGGCATGTTCGTGTCGGCTCGGAACTGGACCTGCAGAGTGCCGAGCATTCTCGTCAGCTGCGCTTCCTTGCGGTTGATGTTGAGCACATTGTCCAGCACGAACGCGCGGGGTTCGTTCGTCGGATGCAGAATCAGCCGGCCTGACCTGAGCAGCATGTATTCGAACACATCGTTGATCTCTTTGCTGATCCGCAGATGCGGGGCCGAAAAGCGTTCCAAGTCGCTTAGGAATCCGTGGTGGTGCAGCAGTTCGTTCGCGCGAACCTCCCAGTAATCGAAGCGAGTCGCGATCCAGACCATCGCGTACAGCGCGGTCATCAACGTGGCGAACAGGAAATAAAACTGAGCGTTCGCCCAAGGCTTGAGCTTCGACAGGATGTCCGACACGACCGGCACTAAATTGGGATGAAACGTAAACAGCAGCACCAGTCCCATACCGACAGCAGCAAACCCAAAAAACAGCGTCAACGACGTCGTTCTGGGAAAATCGAAGGACAGCACCACCAGATTCGCGCTGATCAGCATGAGGAAGAGCAGCGACGCCGCATGTGCCCAGTCGTGCGCCTCGCCGGGCGTGTGGCCGTAGGCCAGCATCAGAAACCCCAAAATGAACGACGCAAGGTACGAAGGATACAGGAACACGATCTTGGGGAATGCGACCAAGTAAATCACGCTTGGCATGTCGCTAGCGTCGCTCTCCGGCGGAGCCTCCGTCACCTGCGACGGAACGGCCGTTGCCGCCGCGAGAGGTGGAACTCGGGACGAACCAGCATTCGCAGGATTGTCTGTGCTCATGGAAGTCGGTCTTGTTGAAGTACGAGGTGAAGGATGTGCGAACCCAACGGACAGGTGCGATGTGCTTCGCCGCCGGCCCGCGATTCTTGAGGCCCTCAAGGGCGCAGGCAATTTATCGAGCGACCTGCGGTGACGCTAATCAACCGACGGTCGAGTATTCGATTGGAAAGGAGCGGGCGCAGCCCCACTCCACCTCGGTCTCTCTCCTTATTTGCATAACAGCATTTCCGAATTTCTGTAGCCCAGGCCCTTGTGGCCTGGATGACGGGTAAAAATTGTCGAATCGTACGACCCACAAGGGCTCGGGTTACAAGCAGTCATTCCTCCGATGGGACGTACTCTGACGGCCCGGACTTCGATCGCTTCAGCAACATCCAAAACTCGTCAAGTCGCAGGAGAAAAGCCAACAGAGCGTAACTGGCAACCGACACGAACAACGTGAGCCCGAGTTGCAGCAGTCGACCGGATGACGTTTGCGTAGTCGCAGCGAATCGGTTCACGACCCACGCGGCGAGCAATGTCATCACGGTCGTGGCCGCGAGTGCTCGCAACGCGGTGCTCGCCAACGAACTCCACGACAAGCGGCCGATGCGATGCTGGATCAATCCCAGGCACAGCCCGAATTGCAAGATGCCGCACAGCGACGTGCTCAACGCCAGCCCGCGAGCACCAATGCCCCAGATCAAGCTCAGGTTCAACACGAGATTCACCAGCAACACGAACAACCCGATCTTCAACGGAGTGATTCGGTCGCCGATCGCGTAGTAGCCGCGCTGCACGATCAGCAAGCCGCAAAACGCCCACACACCCACGCCGTAAGCCGCGATCATCTCGGCTGTTTGACGAACGTCGTCGGCCGTGCATTGGCCATGTCGAAAGATCAACACCGCCAACGGATCAGCCAACAACCACAAGCCGGCACTCGCGGGCAGGCCGACGACGAACACCAGTCGCAGTCCCAACGAGAGATCGTCACGCAGTTGTTGATGATCGCCTCGCTCGGCATGCCGAGTGAGCAACGGAAAGATCACCGTTCCCAACGCCACGCCCAACAGTCCCAGCGGGA
>CAYSHJ010001006.1:0-6694 GCA_964430385.1 uncultured Planctomycetaceae bacterium | reverse complement strand
CAGGACGGGGTCAATGGCTACACCGGGACGATTGATACCACGATCAAAGGCGCTTTTCCGACATCGACGACGGGTGCGTCGGCCACGACAGTTGAATCTAATGACAACCCCGATAAGGGATCGCTCCTGCGTTGGGAATTGCCCTCGATTCCCCTGGGGAGCATCGTCCAATCGGCCTCGATCATACTGTCGGTTACCAATAGCACCACCGGCACCTATGCGCTTTACGAACTCTTGCGGAGCTGGACAGAAGGAAACGCGACGTGGAACCAGTACGCCGCTGGCGCTGGGTGGGGAATGGCGGGAGCACAACAGATCGGCGTGGATCGTGCCGCAGTCGCTTTGGCATCCTTCGCTCCGCGAACCACCGGTTTTGTGACGATCAATCTGAATGCGGCCGGGATCGCGTTGGTGCAGAAATGGATCGACACACCGTCGACCAACCACGGCGTGACGATTCAAAACTATCTGACGACGACCAGCGATGGTGTCGGTTTCGACTCTAGCGAAGCGACCACTGCTGCTAACCGGCCCAAACTCACGATCACTTACGGACCGGGAAGTCCCCTCATAGCCGCTTCGACGGCGTCCGTGACGAACAGCGCGCAGCCGCCCGGTTCGACTCTCACTGACGCAGCACTCGCGCGGATCGGCCAGGAGGCCACGGCGCGATGGTTGACGTGGACTCCAGCCGGCATGCAGGATGCCATCCGCACGGCGGCCAACTCGATCACCTTCGCCATTGCGGACCTTCGCGGGCAGACGTTAGGGACATCGTTCGGGCATACGATTTTGATCGATCGTGATGCTGCCGGTTTTGGATGGTTTATCGACCGGACACCTCGTGACGACCGTGAATTCGGCGCGTCTCATGACGCGAGTGCGATGAGCCCCGCGTATGGCCGCATGGATCTGCTGTCAGTCGTCGCACACGAGATCGGGCATCTCCTCGGTTACGAACACGACAGCTCGCTCGACGTGATGCACGAATCACTCGAAATCGGACATCGAACGGTGACGGGCATGATCCGGCCGCGCG
Source organism: uncultured Planctomycetaceae bacterium (assembly GCA_964430385.1). Classification (GTDB taxonomy): domain Bacteria; phylum Planctomycetota; class Planctomycetia; order Planctomycetales; family Planctomycetaceae; genus CAYSHJ01. The sequence continues at coordinate 5,655 of CAYSHJ010001006.1, read as the reverse complement.
ATGGGGTCTCAACGGTTGCGATTGATGAGTTCTTCAAGGACGTTGGTTCACCTCAAGGCGGACCAATGCTCAACCCGTTCATGTAGTCTCCGTCCGGAGAGCATTGCGGTGTAAACGTCATTGACGGCGTGGGTGCCGTCGGAGATTCCGAGCGACAGTCGCGATCCGGCAACGGCAACGCAATCGAATCTGCCGACTCGAAAAAAACTGCCGCCCCGTTGGATCGCCGGACGATCTAGTTCTTAGGTCCGCTTTTCGTCGGGCTGACCCGGCTCAAGCCGGAACAAGGAACGGAGCCGATCATGCCCGAACGGCGGCGACCGGTGCCTGGGGGGAACACAACGACGTCGCGGCCGGCGGATTTGTCCGCGTTTGTGGCGTCGTTCGTGAATTACTTGCAGGCCGAGTGTGGCATGTCGCGAAACACAATCGCGGCGTATCGCACGGACTTGCTGCAGTTCGCGGAATGGTTTCAAGTGCATGGGCCGGCGACGTTGAACCAGGTGACGCTGGCGACTCTGACCGCTCATTTGCAGTGGCTGCACGAGCGACGATTAGCGGCGAGCACCATCGGTCGGCACTTGGTCTCGATCAAAATGTTTTTTCGATTCCTGGTGCTCGAAGGAGTGCTGCTGGAGAGCATCGCTGACCTGATGAGTTCGCCCAAGATGTGGCAGAATCTGCCGAAGGTGCTCAGTCCGGAGACCGTCAATCGACTGATCGCGGCACCGACGTCGGATGACAAGCTGCCGCTGCGCGACCGAGCTCTCTTATGTCTGCTGTATGCAACAGGCTGCCGAGCCTCTGAAATCTCAAATCTCAAATTGGCGGACGTGCGATTGGACGAGAACTACTGCCGCTGTTTGGGTAAGGGAAACAAAGAACGGATCGTCGGGATGAACCCGGTGGCTCGATTGGCTCTGGAAGCATATCTGAATCATGAGCGTCCGCAGCTTGTGTCACGTCGCGATGCGGATTGGCTGTTCGTGACACGGCGCGGGACCGGGCTGACTCGGATTATGATTTGGCATCTTGTGAAAAAATATGCGGCTCGCGTGGGCTGTAACGATCAGGTCAGCCCGCATACCCTCCGACACAGCTTCGCCACGCACATGCTGGCCGGCGGAGCCGAGATTCGCGCGCTGCAAGAACTGCTCGGCCACGCGAACATCGCCACGACGCAAATTTACACGCATGTCGAGCATAGCCGGCTAAAGGCGGTTCACGCCAAGTGCCACCCGCGCGGATGATACAGGGTGGCGACGCCCGAAAGGTTTGCCACGTCCTCCGGATACTCACGTCCGGCACGGCTGGCAGGACATGCTCAAAGCGAGCGGTCGGTATCGTGAAACCAATTCATTTCATTGCGCAACTCGACGATCAAATCGAGAGGCAGGATGTCGTCATCGTGTTCGACGCGTTTGGGTCGGCACGGAGGTGACATAGTTTTGTGAGGCACTCGAGCGGGCGCTGGCAGCGTTCGTCACGTTGGTCGCCTCAAAACTGAGGGTCGTTGCGATGAAATTCCGAGCGACTGGCGTTTGGTTCCTCGCGTCGGTGTTTGTCGGCGGTTGGATCGCGTTCGAGGCTTTGTACGCCGACCCCACGGGCCGGCGAGGTTCGGACGTCGACTTAGACGGGTCTTTGAATGTTATGCGCGACGCCGGTCGAGTGATGTCCAAGATTTCCAAGCAAATTTCTCCGAGCGTGGTCAACATCGAAAGTGTGCATCGCACGGCTTTGCGGGGCGAGGTGGAGGAGACGGGTTCAGGCGTCGTGGTGCGGAGCGCTCGCGTTGCCGGCGAGTATGTGGTCACCAATCGGCACGTCATTGCCGGGGCGAAACTGAGCGAGGTTTCGATCACCTTGTCCGACGGTCGCTTGGTCCATCCGGAAAAAACTTGGGAGGACGAAGCGTCCGACATCGCCGTGCTGCGATTGGGTGTTGACGGCTTGGTGGCGGCGGCGTGGGGCGACAGCGACGCTGCCGAGATCGGGCATCCCGTGCTGGCGGTCGGCAGTCCCTTTGGGTTGAGCCAATCGGTGACGTTCGGGATCATCAGCGCGAAAAGCCGTCGGTCGCTCAAACTGGGCGATCGCGGAGTGCTCAATCAGGACTTCCTGCAGACCGACGCGGCCATCAATCCTGGCAATAGCGGCGGACCGCTCATTGATCTGAACGGGCGAGTTGTCGGCATCAACACGGCGATCGCCTCGAACAGTGGCGGTAATGAGGGCATCGGCTTCAGCATTCCCAGCAACCTGGTCAGCCGCGTGGTCGATCAGTTGCTGGAGCACGGCAAAGTCTATCGTGCGTATTTGGGCGTCAAATTAGACCCCGCTTTTGACGCTCCAAAGGCACGGCTCTTGAATCTGGATCGTGTGCGCGGCGCGCGGGTGATCTCGGTGTACCCGAACACTCCGGCGTATCGAGCCAAACTGCAAAAGGACGATGTGATTCTGAGTTTCGACGGGACTGACATTCTCGATGAAAACCACTTGATCAATTTGGTCAGCCTGTCACCGGTCGGAAAGCGCGTGAAGATGACGGTTCTGCGCCGCGGCGAGAAAGTAATCATCAACGTCGATCTCAGTGATCGCGCAGTCGCCGAGGCGGAAGAGGACGGCGCGCCGGTGCAACCTCGGAAAAGCAGCATCGATGTCGATTTGATGAGCCTGTCGGTCTGCCCGCTCGACCGTGCATTGGCTCCGCAGCTTGGGCTGGAGTCGACAGCGACTGGAGTGCTCATCCTCCGCTCACGCCGTCCCATTGTGCGTCGAGGGAACGATGACGCGCCGTCCGTGCCAACGACCAATGAGCTACGTCCCGGTGATGTCATCGAACAAGTGGCTGGCCGGACCGTGCGAACTGCCGACGAATTGCAGCGGGCGTTCGGGAATATAGCCGCTGCCGGTCCAGTACTTTTGCAAATTCAGCGGCGAGACCCCGACGGCCAATCGTGCCGCGAGTTCATCTTGTGGAATCGGCCGTAAATCGCACGACACGGCGATCAGTCGTCCATGTTCAGCACGCGATGCAGCGTCGCTCCGAAGTAATCCAGCACGCCTTGCACGTCGACGGAATCGACGACGTCGATGTTGGGCCGCGACTGCCGCGTGCTGCGCTGGTCGAACACAGTGACTCCGCGGCACAAGCCCGGCCGACTCTCGATATCGAGCGCCATCGACGTCGTGTGAATCAATCGATCCTGAACGGCAGCGACCAACGCAACTACCTCGCGGAGTGCGAAGCCCTCGGTGCCCAGATGCTCGTGCGACGCTCGCAGCCCGAATCGCAACCACTCGAGCAGGCCGCGGCCGGCTCGCGAAAAACTCGCGTCGGAGAGCCGCGCGAATTGGTCGTAGCTGAGCACGACCTGCTGCGACACGTCCAACGGCACGAGCGTCTTCGTCGCCGGAGACTTCAGTATGTGCTGAGCCGCTTGCGGATCGGCGAAGATGTTGAACTCCGCCGCCGCGGTCGCATCGCCACCGGCACCGATCGAGCCGCCCAAACAAACCAGCTCGCGGAGCAGCGACAAGAATTCCGGATCGCGTTCCTGCGCGGCTAACACGTTGGTGAGCGGCCCCAACGTCAACAGCGTGACTTCTTGCGGATACTGCCGCACTTGCTCGATCAACAGCTTCACCGCCTCGTGCGGTTTGTGGAGTTCGGCGACGTCCAGTTTTTCGTCACCCAGCCCCGTCCGGCCATTGAGCAGCGCGGGATCGAAAAAGCCGGGTACAACTTCACCGTCGGAAGGCGACGTCGCTGCCTCGGAAGCTCCCAGCCGAGGCCACTTCGGCGGATCAAGCAACTCCACGACCGCTTGCAGATTTCGCGAAGCCGTCGGTCCCGACACGCAACCCGCGGTCGCCGTGACGGCGATGACGTCGGCGTCGGGATCGAGTAGCGCCAGCGCGACGGCGATGGCATCTCCAATGCCCGGATCGGCGTCGATGATGAGCTTGCTAGCCACGTTGAAGATCCTCGCTCAAGGCGGGCGGATTGTACGAATGCCGTTTTCAAAGCGTCAATTCGCTGCCCGAAGCGATCGAAACGCTCCGGCTGGAGCCGGACGCCGACGCCGTGCGTGCTCGGTGATCGACGTCCAAGCCGCCTCCGCGTCGGCTGCTGACGCTGGCAGCATCCGCCACTCAACGCTCTTTGCCTGTTCCTCGGCCGGCGGTTTTGACATCATGTCCACCAAGACCGACGTGATCTCTGCCGTCTCACTCGATGAGGGAAGACATGCTTCGCCGCTGTGTGCTTGTGGCCGTGACTGGTGTGGGATCTCTGTTGTGGTTCGGAGCGACATGTTTCGGCCAGGAGAAGATTGACGAGATGTCGCTGGATCGCTGGAAGGCTCTGCGAGAGACGGAGCGGCATCAGCTTAATCTGGCCGAAAAGTATTATCGCGAGCGGCAATACAAGGTGGCTTTGGGCGAGTACGAGAAGTTCGTAACGCTCTACGAAAGAAGCGAAGGAACATCGTTCGCCCAGCTCAAGTGGTCCATCTGCCAGATTCATCTGAAGAAGCTGAACACGGCGATCGCCGATGGCTTTCAAACCGTGATCGACTACTGGCCCGAATCGTCGGACGCACCCATTGCGGCGTTTTACATTGGCCGCTGCTACAAGGAGATGGGCGAGGTCAAGAAATCCAAGAAGGCTTATCAACAGGTCGTCTCCAAGTACGAGAACACACTCGCAGCGGTTTACTCGCTGTCGGACTTGATCGACATCACCTCGCTTGAAGAGGACATCGAAGGCCGCGTCGCCCTGTGGCGGAAGCTGACCTACGACATCAAGCGCACGCCGGGCGATGCCAACAACCTCTGCGTCCAGGCCTCGCAGCAACTCGCCACGCACTACTTCAGCACAGGTAACGCGGTCGATGGCGTCGCGGCCGTGGAGTCCACGTACAAAGACAAGGTACTACCGTATTACGTCTGGTACTTCTGCCGCGGTCCCATCGGGCAACTCACGGCCGAGCCGAAGACAAAGGAGAAGGGAGAGAAGACCGCAGACGGCTGCGTGGCCGCGGTCCGCGACCGCATCCCGACGGATCTCAGCAAGCCCGAAGACAAAAACGCCGCTCGCGAGTGCTGGTATCACATCGCCGACATCCAGGCGTACTCGCGCCGCGAGGACAAGGTCGTCGAGACGTACCAGTTGATCCTCAAACAATTCGGTCTGGAGGACTCAACGCTGCAACGCTTCGCCGACTGGCACAAATCGCTGCAACGTTACGAAGAAGCTCGCAAACTTTACGGCCAGTTCCAGATTCGGCCGGAAGGGTTGAGCCAGATGGCTTGGAGCTTCGTCCAGGAGCAAAAGTACGACGAAGCGGTGGCTCATTACCGCCAAGCTGCGGGTCTGGATAGCCAGAATCAACCAAAATGGAACGAAGCGATCGCGGTCGCGTATCGCCACGGCAGCCGCTGGAAAGAAGCCATTGATGCCTTCAGCGAAAACCTCAAGATCGACGCCGCCAACACGGAGAAATGGTTGTGGTGGATCGCCATCACGCAACGCGACGGCGGTATGTACAAGGAAGCCATCGGCACGTTCCGCCAATGCACCAACGTCCCGGAAAACACCAAGCAAATGGCCTGGTGCCACCGTGTCCTCAAGGAATGGAACGAGTCGAT
>CAYSHJ010001005.1:0-1839 GCA_964430385.1 uncultured Planctomycetaceae bacterium | reverse complement strand
CTGAGCTCGGTGAGCGTGAGCTCCGCATCGGTCGAGGCCGGGCTGGTGTTCTGCACCGTGTAGGTGTAGTCGACCGTCTGCCCGGCGGTGCCTTCATTGACCGAGGTCGGGCTGACCGTCTTCTCGACGTCGATCGTCGGCGCCACATCGGTGTAGGTGATCGTCGCGGTGTCGCTTACCGAACCTGTTTGGCTTGTCTGATCCGTGGCGGTCGCTGTGGCGGTGTTGACCACCGAGTCACCCACGTTGCCCACGGGCAGGTTCACGTCCTGCACCACGTAGGTCCAGGTCTCACCGTCCTCCAGCAGCGCGTCCTGGTCGCCGCCGGTCTTGGTCAGCGTGCCCGAGGCGATCACATCGATGTCGTCGCCGGGGCTGACCGTGCCGCGGTCATCGACCAGGGAGTCGACTGTCAGTGGTCCTCCGCCAACGTTGTTCAAGACGTATTGATAGTCGGCCTTCTGGTCGCCCACGCCGCCTTCTTGCACCGACTCGGAGTCGGCAAAGGTGAGGTCCTCGTTGGCATCGACCGTCTTCGAGATGCTCATGACTGACTGCGGAGGCAAACTCTCTTCGTTCGTGAAGTTGACTGTCCAGACCTCGCCATCGGCGAGCGTGATGGTTACCGATCTTGCTCCGAGGTTCACGCTCGAAACGTCGCCCGGGGTCGAATCTTCGGCGCCGCTTTCGGACGGAGTGATCGCGCTCAGCAACCATCCGGTCGTGTTGTTCTCAGTGATTGTGTACGTTCCGGGTGCGAGATCCAGGAACGCTTTTTGATTCGATAACGTGCCGTCCGCGTCGTCATCAAGCGTAAAGCTGCCAAGTTCAGTGCTTGTGAAGGAGAAGTCCTGGGGATCGTTCGGCTGCGCGTCCTTGACGATGGTTATGCGGCCCTTCGGGACGACCGCATTCCCATTGATATTGAGGGCAGAGTCAAAAGGGTTCTCGAAAGGCAGGAGTTCAATGAGAAACTGGGGCGAAGCGCCGGGAAACTCCCCAGCGCCGTTGCCGATGCCATAGGCGGTTTGCGTGCCAAGGTGGCCGCCCCACGCGATGCCGACATTCACAAACTCGGCAAGCGTCCCATCGCCATCATTGGGCGTGAACTGGATGTCGATGGACTTCCGCGTCTGGTTTGCGTTGATGATCGTTTCGACATAACGATCCGACGATAATCCTGAGACGAACGTGACACCGCCACTGATGTTGTAGAGCTGGAATACGCCGGGCTGCTGGACGCCCCCTGGCAGTTCGGGATCCAGAGGGATGACCGCGGTCCCGGTAGCCCCGCCAGTAAATGGAAAAAGCGGAAGCAGGTTGGTTCCTCCCGCCTCCGACACGTTGTAATCGTCGAGATAATCGATAAAACGCGCGTTTGCGCCGTTGGAAAAATCCCACTCCAGCCGAATTGTGTAGCTCACACCCTCCTGCAACTGGGTGTTGGGGTTTCCGGTGGCAGCTTGCGTATACCGGAATGGAATAACGTCGCCTTCTGCGTACACTGCATTCGTTTGTTGAACGGTCGGTGAATTGCCCCAAACGTTGCTGATGTTGCGATAAGCCTCGAGTGTAGGCGCCGCATCGGTGAACGAGCTCGTCGCGCTCTGGCCGCTAGCGTTGCTTGCAATGAGGAGAAAGGTCTCACCGAGCGAATCGTCGGGATTGACGTACCAATTGGTGACGATGTTGCCGTCAGCGACGCCGTCGAGGTCACCCTCGTCATCGGCGGTGCCGGTGATACCGTCGGCCCCGGCGGTGCGCACACCGTCGGTGACATACCATGAAGTGTGTCCCTCGCCGGAGTTGTCGCCGAGCACGTCGTCGAGCGTGCCGTAA
>CAYSHJ010001004.1:0-9003 GCA_964430385.1 uncultured Planctomycetaceae bacterium | reverse complement strand
GAGGATTGTTCGGTTGCGGAGCGGGACCGGCCTCGGGCTTCGCCGGTCGAACGGCCTCAGTCTTCGGAGGCGAAGGATTGTTCGGCTTCGGCGCGGGACCGGCGTCAGACTTCGCCGGTCGAACGGTCTCGGGCTTGGGAGCCGAAGGATTGTTCGGTTGCGGAGCGGGACCGGCGTCAGGCTTCGCCGGGCGAACGGCCTCGGGCTTAGGAGCCGACGGATCGTTCGGTTGCGGAGCGGGACCGGCGTCAGGCTTCGCCGGTCGAACGGAATCTGGCTTGGGAGCAGAAGGATTGTTCGGTTGCGGAGCGGGACCGGCGTCAGGCTTCGCCGGGCGAACGGAATCTGGCTTGGGAGCCGAAGGATTGTTCGGTTGCGGAGCCGGACCGGCGTCAGGCTTCGCCGGGCGAACGGTCTCCGGCTTCGGAGCCTGGGGACTGGTTTCGACCGGCGCTTCCTGCCCTTTCAAAGTCGTTGGCTGGGACACGTGAGGCGGGTTGGTTTTCTCGCCGGTAACAACCTTCGGCCGTTTGTCACCGGAGGGCTTATCAACCTTTGCTGGCACATTCTGCGGCGGAGTCAGTTCCTTCGTTGACACTGAGTCGGCGTTCAACTTCGCGCCCTCTTTGGCGGCAGACTTTCCTCGGCCAGTGCCCCGTGCCGCCACGGGGGATTTTGGCAACGGGACACGTGCAGGTTGGCCATCCACAACGGGCTCGGACTTCGCTTCCGAACCGTCAGTATTCGCGTGCTTTTCGTGACTTCGACGTTGCTCCCCAATCTGCGACGTCGCTTTCGCGCGTTTAGCGAGTTCATCGCGGTGCGGCACGTCAAGTTTTTGCAAATGAATTTTTGAGTCGGGACTCGCGGAGAGTTGCTCGACGGACTTGACCATGCTGGCTTTATGCGTGTCGCGGCTTCCTTTGTGCGCGTCGCCGTGGTGATCGTCACGAGCGTTCAAAGCCGCGACGAGTCGTGATGGACGTGCGTCATCGTGGTCACGACGATGCTCATAGTTACGGTGGAGCCGCTGATCCCAATCTCGGTCGTGACGACGAGCGTGGCGATGATGCACGTAGATGGGATCGTAACCATGATGCCGGCCGTGGAAGGCGAACCACGGTTGGATGCCGCTGTCGAAATAGCTCGCCTGGTAATAATCTCCGTAGTAGTAGTGGTTAAAACTCGCACCGATGAAGAAGTGATCCGTCAACAAAGCGATGTCCACGCCGAGACGTGGGGTGAAGTAGTAATTCGGCTCCAGATAAATCGGTCTCTGGAAGTAGACAGGTGCGAAGAGCAATCCACGATCCGGCAGATCGTGATCCCAATAGCCGGACACGAAGACGCAACCCTGCGGCGTCCAAACATAATGGGCCGGAATCCACATCCACCCCACTTGGGCTACCGTCCAGTAGCCTGGCCGCCACAGATATCGAGCATCGCGCCAGTACCAGCATCCCGATACCCAAAAGTGATTCTCGGTAGGTGCTGGCGTGCTGGGACCTTGTTCCAAACTCTGCGGTGGAACCGAAAGGTACTCAAGCTCCTCGCCGTCCGCCGGAGCCCAAAAGCCGGAGATCCACTGAGATCCGCCTGCAACTTTGCTCCAATAGCCCGGCACCCACTGGCGACCCGGCGGAATCGTCCGCCAGAAACCGCTAACCCACAGGAAATCCTTGCGGTCGAAATCCCACCCCCAATAGCCAGGAACCCAGGCGACATTGTCTCCCACGAGCGTTTGCTCGGTTGGAAGCTCTTCAATCGGCGGCGGCGGAACCTTGTCAACGACCGCTCCCGAAACGGGATCAAAGACCACCGGTTCCGCAAACGCCTCGTGGATCGGGCCACGAGCCAGCACTTCGATACCATCTGTCGCGTCTGCCGGCGCCGGTGCCTGCGCCTGCAATGTTGGTGAGTTGAGCAAGAGAACCGCCGTCATCGCGGCGGCGATGGCGCATGCTCCGAATCGAACGATTGTGCGATGTGTGAACATGGTCAACTCTCCTTCTTGGGTCGTCATGAAATCAGTATGTCTTGGGAAATCTCAGTCGTCACGAATCGCCAGTTGTGTCGCATCTGTGATGACATTTGTCGTCGTTCAGCGCTCGGAATTGGCTTCGTGATGCATGAACCGACACTCCCTCGCATAAGTCGCGATTTCCGTGCCGAAGTCCTCTGGTCTCGATTGTTGTGTTCGTCGCCAAGTCAAAGTCATTGATACCCTCACTTCTCACGATGCGTCAACCAATGCTCCAGAAACGCCAGTTCCAGCTCCAGTCGATCGACCAAGTCTTCTCCCGCTTCAATCAGTTCTTGGTACAACCCGGTACGCGGGTTATCCGACGACGGCACACCGGGTTTCCTTTGTCTCTTCGGATCGTAACCCAGATACCACGGCTCCCAATAATTCACGTTCGCATTCTTTTCGTAGAACACGAGGCCCGGATCAGACCATACGGCACAGGCGAACTTGTCGTAAAGGCACGACGAGAACATCGAACACTTACCGCCGTACGACAGGCCGATGACACCGATCCGCGCCGGATCGACTTCCGGCATCTGAGCCAACGCCGTGTGACAATTCGCCGACGTGTAGGTCAACAACGTGAGCGGTTGCCGTCGCTGTTCAACACCAGCCTCGACCAGCAACTGCCGCGTGTCCAACCCGATCTTCTTCACCGAGCCAGGTGTACCAATCGACAAAGTCACAAACCCACGCCGCACGAGTTGCCATCCGTAATCATGCGTGCCGCGACCGCTTTGCCCTTGGCTGATGCTGGTCAACGGTTCATAAAACGGAACCAGCACGGCGGCAAACGGGCCTGTGTCTTTAGGAATCAAGAGGTAACCGTCGGTCGCTTTTCCTTCCGGAGAAATCTGCACATGCACGTGATGCTGTAGAAAACCGTCGTGCTCGACCGACTCCAGACGTTTCACGTTGGGCCGCTCAACCCAGCAACTCACGAACTGGTTGGCGGTCGTTGAGGAGGTGTTGCGGGCGGCCGTTGAAGTCCGGCAGCTTCACGTCGAGGTCGATGCCAAGCATGTGATAGATCGTGGCCATGATGTTCTGGAAGCTGATCTGGCCGTTGATCGAGCGTTCGGCTCGCGAGTCGGTTTCACCGATGACTTGGCCCATCTTCAAGCCGCCGCCGAAGAACAACGCACAGCCGGCGTCGGCCCAGTGCTCACGGCCGGGGCCGACCGGTGAAATCTTGGGAGTGCGGCCGAACTCACCAAGCACCACGACCAGTACGTCGTCCTCAAGACCGCGCTCTTTCAGGTCGTTGACCAGCGCGGTGATGCTCATGTCGAGCACCGGCATCAGGCATTTCAACGCGAAGAAAATGTCTCCCGTCGGACTGCTGTGATGGTCCCACTCGGCCGCGTGCAGCGTCACCACGCGAACGCCCGCCTCGACCAATCGCCGAGCCATCAGGAACGGCTTGCCATTCCAGTCGTACAGGTATTGCTTCGCCGTTACGACATAAATCACGGACTTCGACCGACGAGTCTCAGTCCCAGAGTGAGCTTCCAGTCGCAACAGGTCCGCCAGTGTCAGACCTGCAACTCCAAGCGCTCCCACCCGGAGAAGCTCCCGTCGACTCAGGCCATCGCAAATGACGTGATTCCGCATGGGAATGGTGAGCACTAGCAATCTCCGCAACAGCGCAGAACGCCGCATCAACGCGACCCAAAGAATAATACCGCGATCAACAGGAGTTGGAAACGTGATCAAAGGAAAGTCGCTGCCTTCGGTGCCGCCGCGATTCAAGCCGGACGCAAACCACGAAAAACCTTGGTTGGGCGACGCTGAAACTTACTTTCCGGCTTTCAACTCGGCCGGTGTCTCGAACGTCGTATCACCAGTGGCGGCCCATTCGACGCAGCGGATCAACATCGTTTGGGAGCCGGCGCTTTGCAGGGCCGTGACGTCGTGCCCCAGCGCATTTTGCACCACGCGCCCCAGGCCGTATTTGTTGACCCACACCATCGGTTCGTCTTTGCCCGTGTTCTTCGGATCCTTCGACTTCTCCGAGTAAGCCGTCACGAGGATTTCGCTCCCTTCGGTGACCAGTGAGTTTTGATACAGCTCATCGCGTCCGTGATGGAACGACTTGATGCCGCGCGTGATCGGGTGATCTTTCTGAGCCGTGACCGTGAACTCGTGCATCTGTCCGTGGCCGCCCTGCTTCCTCCAACCGCCGGCGGACAACTTCTCGAACTCCTTATCGAAGTCGCTGGTGCCCGTGAACGCAGCGGAGGCGTGGTGATACACAACCAACCCTTTGCCGTCGTGAATCGCCTCGACGAACGCCTTCTTGTTGTCGTCCGACCAGACGCTCGCGGGATTGGCCTTCGCGCCGTTGGGCGTGTCCCGGTAGTTGAACAGCAGCACGTCGTACCTGGCTAAGTTGGACGCAATCAGGTCCACGCTCGGTTGCTCGGTGACATCCACCTTGTGCCCCGCTTTGGTCAGCAACTCCTTGAGGAACGGCGTGGTCACTTTCCAAGCGTGACCATGGTCGCCGGTGACGATTAGCACTTTGACCGCCCGCTTCTCGGCGCTCGACGCCAGCGAACACCAACCCAGAAGAATCGCCGCCGCCGCCAGCCGTGCGTGTCTCATGATGCTTCTCCCGTGATAGATGATAGAAATGTGTTTGCCGCACCGTCGCGGCGGTGGCAATATACTCGGTCTGGTCCGGTGCGCCTGCCCCGTGATCCTCACCAGGCTTCGCGGTATAAAGCCACGATCTCCTCGACCGTCGGTACACGCGGATTGTTCTGTGAACTATCGGACGATTCATCACTTTCTCCTTTCAGCACCAGCCCGAACCGGTCACCGAACTTGCGTGGACTGCGTCCTCGTCGGATTCAGCAAAACTGTTGTCACACAACTTACCACGGTTCATCACTGTCGGCGACGTCGTCGCCTAAGTAAACATGCAGAGATCGCTATGTAGCTGAATTCGCAAGAATTCAGTGAATTCCGGTGAAACCTGAACTCTTGCGAGTTCAGCTACTGCCTACTTTCCTCTGCGAGTCTACTTAGCTGCCGCCGCGAAAAAGAGAGAACGCATGATGCGCTGGCTTTCGCCTGTGTTGTTCGTTGGCCTGTTGTTTGGAAGTGCGGAATTCTCGTTCGCTGGGTTACCTCGCGCGGAACCAGAGGCCGCGGGGATGGACAGAGAGCGTCTGCGACGCATCGATGAGATCGTTGTCGGAGGGCTGACGCAAAAGAAGATGCCGGGCTGCGTGGTGTGCGTCGGCCGGCGCGGAAAGATTGTGTTCTTGAAAGCGTATGGCCAACGGCAGGTACAGCCGTCGGAACTTCCAATGACGACCGACACTGTGTTCGACATCGCCTCGATCACCAAGCCGGTGGCGACCGCGACGAGCGTGATGTTGCTCATTGAACGCGGCCAATTGCGGCTGGGAGACAAAGTCTCGTCGCTGATTCCCGAGTTCGCCGCGAACGACAAAGACGCGATCACGATTCGTGATTTGTTGATCCATCAGAGCGGCCTGATCGCCGACAATCCGCTCGCGGACTATGACCAAGGCCCCAACGAAGTGTTACGCCGCATTTGCGATTTGAAGCTTGTGGCCCCGACCGGCTCGAAGTTCATTTACTCCGACGTCAACTTCATCTTGCTCGGCGAGATCGTGCGGCGAGTCAGCGGAAAAACGCTGCACGAGTTCTCTCAAGCAAACCTATTTCATCCGTTGGGGCTGCGCGAGACGGGCTATTTGCCGCCAAAACAACTTCGCGCGCGAACCGCGCCGACCGAGAAACGCGACGGCCAATGGATTCAGGGCGACGTCCATGATCCGCGAGCCTTCAAACTCGGCGGCGTTGCCGGGCATGCGGGATTGTTTTCAACCGCCGATGATCTGGCGGTCTATGCGCAGATGATGCTCAACAGCGGCGAATACCAAGGCGTTCGGATTCTCTCGCCGCTGACCGTCGCGATGATGACGCGCGGCCAGCGCGTGTCGAACGGCGTGCGCGGACTCGGCTGGGACAAACAGACCAGCTCTTTGATCAACCGCGGCGAACTGCTGTCTGATTCCGCGTTTGGACACGGCGGGTTCACCGGCTGCGTCCTGTGGATCGACCCGGAGCTGGAATTATTCTTCATCTTTTTGAGCAATCGCGTGCATCCTGACGGCAAAGGGCTGGTCAATTTGTTGGCCGGACAAATCGGGACCGTTATCGCCGCGTCCGTTCGCGATCCGCATCGCGCGACCGAGGCCACGGCCGAAGTGCTCACCGGCATCGACGTGCTGCAACGGGATGGATTTCGTCAACTCGCAGGCCGGAAAGTCGGCTTAATTACCAACCACACGGGCCGCAATCGGGACGGAGTCGGCACGGTCCAACTTCTTCACGGTGCGAAGACTCTAAAACTTGTCGCGCTCTTCAGTCCCGAACATGGTTTTTCTGGGAAGCTCGATGTCGCAAAGATCGGCGATGGCAAGGAAGAAGCGACCGGATTGAAAGTGCTCAGCCTGTATGGTGACACACGGCGACCGACGGCGGCGATGCTTGAAGGCATCGACACCCTGGTGTTCGACATTCAAGATGTCGGCACGCGGTTTTACACGTTCGTGTCGACGATGGGTGAAGCGATGAAGGCGGCGTCCGAGCATCGGCGGCGGTTCGTTGTGCTCGATCGCCCGAATCCGATCAACGGCATCGACGTCGCTGGGCCGATGTTGGACGCCGGTCGCGAATCGTTCGTCGCGTTTCACCGCCTGCCGGTGCGACACGGCATGACCGTCGGCGAACTCGCCAATTTGTTCAACGAGGAACTCAAACTCGGTCTCGACCTGCAAGTCATCGAGTGCGAAGGTTGGCAGCGCGGTGACTTCTTCGACGCGACGGGACTGACGTGGGTCAATCCGTCTCCCAACATGCGCAGTCTGACGCAGGCGTTGCTTTTTCCGGGTATCGGTCTCCTCGAAGCGACGAACCTGTCGGTTGGTCGCGGCACCGACACGCCTTTTGAAGTGATCGGCGCGCCGTGGCTGGACGGCCGCAAGCTGGCCGATTCACTCAACGCGGCCAGCGTACCCGGTGTCCGCTTTGTGTCGATCCAGTTTCAGCCGACGTCGAGCACCTTCGCCGGTAAGCCGTGTGGCGGAGTGAACATCGTCATCACCGACCGCCGACGATTCGAACCGTTGCGCACCGGCTTCGAGATTGCAGTGCAGCTTCGGCGAGTTTATCCCAACGATTGGAAAGCCGACGCCTACGGCCGGCTACTCGGCAGTCAGCGAGTGTTGAAAGCCCTGCTCGACGGCCGCCCTGCCAGCGAAATGGAAGCCGCCGCGCGCGACGGTGTTGCCGACTTTCTGCGTTGCAGAAAACAGCATTTGATTTATGAGTGACCTCACCTCACCGCAGCATGTCCTCCGGCACGTCGTGAGCGATGCAGGCGACGCAGTCTCCCTGAGCGACGACCGATGGACCGCGGCAGCCGATGAGCACCCCGCCGCTGGGTGCGATGACGGGAACCGGCTCGCGATCGGGACGCTCCAGAAAATGAATCAGGCCGACCGACTCACCGGAGGCGACGTCGCTGCCCAAGCTCACGATGTTCTCGTAAATGCCCGACTCCGGCGCGAAGCGGTAATCATCGCGATGCAACGCCTGAACCCAACGAGCCGGTGGGATACCTCGCTCGGCGCGAGACTGTTTCGCGGCGTTGATCGCTCCGAAATGAATCAATACGTGTCTTAAGCCGGATTGAGTTAGCCGATGCACGGCGGTCGTGACTGGTTCTCCACCACCCATCTCGGTCGTGATGACGATCTTGCCTTGCCGTTCCGCTTCGACGGGCAACAGCCCGCTGCCAGCAATGTCGGAATAAAGGAAACACATCTCGGAACCCCAGGCCTCGGTGCCGGCCATCATTTGGCTCCGCTGTTCGCGATCGGGCACAAAGTGCATGTGGGCACACGGCACGAAATCCGTACTGCGTCCGCCGGTGTGAATGTCGATGACGATGTCGGCCAGTGGGAACAGCACCGTCGAAAGATAATGTGCCAGCATCTCCGACGGCGTGCCGAACGGGTTTCCCGGAAAACAGCGATTGAAGTTCTTGCCGTCGAGCGGCGACAGTCGCGTCATGGCTTTCGAGGCGGGAATCGTCAAGCAAGGAATCAAGATGATCCGGCCGCGCACGTCGGCGACTTGCAACTCGCGGCAGAGTTTCAGAATCGCCACTTGACCGGGGTATTCGTCGCCGTGATTGCCCGCCAGAACCAACACCGTGGGACCGTCGTGAAGCGTGTCTCGAACGCCGTCGCCGTTCTGATCGGCGTTCGGGTCACCGTTCTGAATCACGGTGATTGGCACCATCAAGTTGGCCCAGCCGGCCAGGTTGTACGAGTACGGAATGAAGAGGTGTCCGTGACGCTTGCCGGGAGCGTGGAAGTCGACGGACGAATGAATTTGGGTGTCGGGCATGGCGGGGATTTTCGATTTTTGATTTTTGATTTGGGATTTGGGATTGTGCCATCGCGGTCAGGGTTTCGATTGGTGTTTGGCCCACAACTCCGGCATGGTCACGCAGCGGAACCCGCAGTGGTTGCTGGCGGTGGAAGGTTCACCCGTGCCGCGAGTTCCCATCATGTAGCGCGTGCAGTACTGCTCGGTGCAAAGGAACGAACCGCCGCGATGAATGCGTTTGGGTTCCGTTGGTTCGCGCGGATCGAAGCTCGATGCCGGGCCTTGTGGGTTGCGAGCGACCGTGCCCGCTTCGGCCAAAGTGACGTAGTAGTCGTGGCGATACCAGTCGGCACACCACTCCCAGACGTTGCCCGCCATGTCGAACAGTCCATAACCGTTGGGAGGAAACTGCGCAACGGGTGCGATTCCCACGAAACCGTCTTCGCCCTCGTCTTTCACGGGGAACTTCCCTTGGAAGACGTTGGCCATCCATTTGTCATCGGGCTTGAACTCCTCGCCCCACGAGTAGCGTTGGCCCG
>CAYSHJ010001003.1:0-11327 GCA_964430385.1 uncultured Planctomycetaceae bacterium | reverse complement strand
GGAAACCATTGGTGTCGAGGCAGAGTACCTCACCGCGACTGGACACGAACCACAAGCGGTCGCCGACGATCAACGGGGCCGAACAGATGCCTTGATGCGGCCAGTCATGCACGCGGCCGGTCGGCAGCTTTTCGCTGGAGTGTTGCCACAGGAACTCGCCCGTCTCCTCGTCAAAGCAAATCAAGCAACCGAGATCGACCCGATTGGGATAGCGCTTCAGATAGCCCGAAGCGTTGTTTGTACCGACGTAAACTTTGCCGTTTGCCACGACTGGATTGCCGTACGTTTCCGAACCGAGCTTGGACGCCCACTTGATGTTCTCACCGGAGTCGACGTCCCAATCAATCGCGATCCCATTGCCTTCAGGAACGTTGTTGCGATAGCTCGAACCGAACAACTGCGGCCAGTCGCCGGGCTTGACCTTCATGGACTTGATGACTTTGAGCGTCTCGGCCGTGGGATCCCAAGCGCCGTCGGCAGCAGCCCCGGGTTTGGCGAGGGCGACCTCCTTGTCGTCCGTCTTTGGCTTATCTTCGTTCCTGGGCTTCGTGTTGGCTTGAGGGTCATCGGCCTTACGTTTGCCGCGCGCGTCGTCAGTCTTAGCCTCGTCGGACGTTGGCTTGTCATTGGGCTTGGCGTCAGGAGATGTCGCGTCGCCGGACGCGTCCTTCTTTGTGTCAGGTTCATTTTGTCCGGCCGGAGGCACGGCGTCCGCATCGGAACCGGAACTGGTTCCCAAGTCGATCTTCGGCGGCGGGGGCGGCGGCGACGAGTTATCGCAACCGGTTAGCGACAGACAGAGAAGTGCCGCAAGCGAAACTCGCCAGATGATGCTCATAAACTGATTTCCCTCCAGGAGGTCACGAAGACATAGCCTTTTAGCAATTTGCACGTGAGTCATAAAAAGTCCTTCAACAAATGCCTACGAGGCGGTCTTGCGTTGTGTGAGATTGAGTGGCACGGCGCGACGAATGGCACCTGACTCATCCTCCGTGAATGTGACGCTGTCGTAGTATTCTTCCAATCCGACAAACACACCAACCGTCTCCACCCACTTCCTCAAACGAGAATTGCAGGTTTTTTCCCAGGCCAAAACCTCGATTCCCCAACCACGCCGGTGCATTCGTTCGAGGTCCGCGTGAAATCCGACTTCGTCCAGGAAGCCGGCACCATCTCCGGTGAGTACGACAGCGATTCCCGGACGACCGTTGTAATCAAAAGCCTTCCTCAGCATGTGGACTTGCAAAGCTTGGTCAATCGCTTGTTCGCGGGCACTCATCGCTCCACGCTCAAAAAGCTCAACCTTGACGCCTGCTTGTTCAAGCCGATTCCACACATGACGAAGTGGTGGCGGAACGGATCCCACCGCGACGGCAAACTCCAGGGTCCGGCCGGTAATGGCGAGCTGCAAAAGGTTGTCGAACTGAATCCGGACCTGATATCCCGCGTCCAGTCCTTCGCGCTCCGTCGCTACCGTCTTGGCACTGATGAAGATGTTGGAATTATCCCAAAACACGAAAACCGGCTTCATGGTATTCTCTTTCAAGCGTCTCTTCCACGTCTCTCGGTTTGTCCGAATGAGTTGTCACTTGTTCGGCGTGACGGAAATATTGTCGATAAAGATCTCGGCGTCGCTGGCGTTGCCGAACAGGCCGGGGCTGCCGTGCGTGTTCGGTGTCAGGTCGGCGGCTTCGATGGTCCATTCTGGCGGCTCGTCGTCGCCTCTCGGCCAGACTTTGCCGCGCAAGATCACGCGGTCGTCTTTGTTCTCGCTTTGGAACTTGAGCGTATACCACACGTCCGGCTTCCAGGTGAACTTGATGGTCTTGGCGAATCGCAGTTCCAGACGCGGCGTCCACGAGCGAATTTGCAACTGCTGGTGCGAACCCATCAAGTCCAACGTGTAGCGTTGGTTGATGACGCCGGTGTCCGGCATCTTGCCGTTCTTCGTGGAGCCTTTGACGTCGGCTTGGATTGTGTAGTCGTGCAGGTCCGGTTGTCCCATCCAGCACTGGCTGCGAGTTCCCAGCGGAATCGTGGTGATCTTCACCAAACAAGGGGGTGTCAGACCATCGTTGTCGCGGACTTGATGCCGATAACGGGCACCGATCCACGTAATCGGCACCTGATTGTCGGAGATATCAAATTTCCACGGCAGCGGTGGCACGACGCGCACGCGCGCGGATGGTGACTTGATGCCGTCGATCTCGGCCGTGATTTTCGCGGCGACGTGGCCAGCCACCTGGGAAGTACTGAACGTGCCGTCCTCAGCGACTTCACCAGTACCTTCGACGTTGAACTTGGCCTTCCCGTCCGACGACAGTCTTTGGCCGTTCGCGTTGAACAGATGCACTTGGAATTGGACTTTGTCACCCGGGCGAACGAGCGACTCGGCAGGAGTGATCAGAACTTGCGCCGCCTTTTGATCGGCCTTCGGATCGGATTCTTTCGGCCTGGGTGGCATCGGGTCGGCGGCCGGCTCCGCATCTTTGTTGCCGATGCAGTACATGCCGACGAGCGTTGGGATATAGACCTTGCCGTGAGAAATGATGGGCGAACCGAGCAGTTCTTCGCCGTCCAGCGACACTTGGCTGAGGATCTTGAGGCCTTTCCATTTTTGGGATTTGGAATCAGGTGCGGCCTTGAGATCAGGTTCCAGGATGTAGAAGCGGCCGTACTCACCGACGTAAATCTTGCCGTCGCCGGCGATGGCGCTGCTGAACATGATGCGGCCGAGTTTCAGCTTGCCGAGTTCCGTTCCTTTCTTGGCATCGACGGCGAACATCAGAGCGCCGTCGTCGATGTAGTAGACTCGGCCATCGATCAACAGCGGAGCACTGCGGCCGACCGTGCGAGCGGGCAGTTGCCACAGCAGATTGCTCTTCGAAATGTCATCCTTGCCTGACACCTTGAAAGCAAAGGCAGCTCCCAAAATCGCCGGGGCTGCCGCGATTTGCTCGCCGTGACCGCAATAAACGATGCCATCAATCACGATTGGCGGAGTGTTGATGCCACGAGTCGAGGCGTCGAACCTCCAAATAATTTTGCCGGTCCGCGGTTGCATGGCATAAACCGAACCGTCGCCGGCACCGAACACGATCGCGGCCTGACCGTCGATCACCGTGACGAACGGAGTGCTGTATGTCGTGTCTTTGGGGCGCAGTCGAGTGCTCTGTATCCACACCGCTTCGCCGGTCGCTTTGTCGAACGCGACGATACGGTGAGCCGGAATCGCGTACTCATCCCAGCCTGTCATCACTCCGCTGACGATCAGCAGATTCTCGAAGACGATCGGGAAGTTCGTGCGTCCGCCGTACGTGCTGAGGATGCCATACTCTTCCATCAGCGAGCGCTGCCACAGCGTCTTGCCGCTGTCCCCGTCGATGCACTTCAGTATGCCGCACAAGCCTTGAGCGCAGATGTGTCCCGTCGTTGGATCGCCGACCACGCTGGACCAGCCGACACGTTCGGCCGGCGCGTCGGTCAAAAAAACGTTGTCAATGTTCTCCCACAGAATCTTGCCGGTGGCCGCGTCGGCACAAACGACTTTCTCACCTTCTTTCGTGGTCTCAGGCTCATTGCGACAGATCGTATAGAGCTTGCCGTTCATCACGATCGGCGTCGATCGCGTGCCGAGCTTCTCGCTCTTCCAGACGAGGTTCTCTCCCTGCGGAAGATCGTCCGAAGGCGGTTGCCATGACGAAGGTAGGTTCTTTTCGCGTGAAAGACCGGTCCCTTCCGGCCCGCGCCACATCGGCCAATCGAGTGGGTCGGCCTTCTTAGGTTCCGCCGCGACGGCCGAAACCATCAACAGCGACCCAACAGACAACTGCCAAAACCAAGCACGCAACGCAGCTCGCATGGAGGCACCTTCAGCAAAGTTCGCAAGGGAGGTCAATCGAGGCGGGTCGGTGAGCGGTGTCGGGAGAGGGACGACAGGCAGCATTTCACCAATCGCGAGCGAGACAATATCGAGCCGCTGGACATCGAACAAGGAATGGGAACTTGCAACATGCCGCGGCGAACGGTCTACTGCTGGCCGTGCTCCACGTGGTGCCGCATCGGCTCGGCGCGGAGCGTTTTGAATGCCCTGCCTGCTCGCGTTCCTTCGCTCGGCTCTCCGCCGAGATACCGCGACTCGAACTTAGCCCCGCCGATGGATTCCGACCTCGTCTTCTTGATGGGAAAGTACGAAGCTCGCTTCCCGACGGAGCGGTTTTATTCGGAAAATCATCTCTGGCTGCAAGCCGATGGCGAGCCGGGACGCTATCGCGTCGGATTCACGGCCTACTCGGTTCGGTTGTTGCAGGATGTTTACTTCCTGGAGTGGTCCATCGATCCGAGCACGACAGTCGTCAAGAAACAGGAGATTGGCGAGATCGAGAGCTCGAAAGCGGTGTCGACGCTGTACGCTCCGACGGAAGGGACGATCCTGGACTTCAACGAACGACTGCTCGATGATCCCTCCGCCATCAACACTGACGGCTACGGTGCCGGCTGGTTGTTCCGCATCCAGACCGACGCGAAACTGCTGACGCCCGATGAGTATATCAAGCACCTCGAAACCGGTTGGGAGCAGACACAGAAGTTGATTAAGGGACAATACAACTGATGGGGAATTGCAAAATGAGAATTGCAAATTGCAAATTGAGAATTGCCAAACATGCACACGTCGCATGGGGATTCAATGTGCCTTGTGCTTTCAATTTGCAATTTGCAATTTGCAATTTGCAATTTGGACTCCCCGCTTAACCTCGCCGAGCACACAACGTCGTCATGCCCAAACTCACCGTCGTCATCTCGCAAGCGCAGGGCAAGAACCCTGCGAAGCGGCAGCTTGAAGAAGAGCTGGCGATGGCCTTGTTGTTGGAATCGAGTGTTGAAGTCTCGCTGGTGCCGCATTTGTACGATCTGTCGGCCGATCACACGGGCCTGTTGTTCCTGCGGTCGATCCCTGGCGACGTGATCGTGCTGTCATGGCTTTACTCGCGGGCGTCTCGCTGGATTCTCGACCGGCAGGGAATTCGAGGTCACGAAGGGATCTCGCTGCTCAAGTCGGCAACCGAAGAGGATGAAGCGGACCTTGAAGGCGAGAAAGCCAACGCGGACAAAAGGTTAGCAAGCGGCGTGCGTGATTCGCTCAACAACAACGGCTCACACGCCATCCCGAAACGCAAGATCTATTGCCTCGACTTGCGCGACCACACCGACCCGCAAATCTATCTCAACGAGGTTCGCCGCATCGCGACGGAATGCACGATGCAGACGGTCGACCTGATCAGCCTCATCGGCGAGCAGCCCAAAGCTGAACAACTTCAACGCTACTTGCAGCCGTTGGAAATTCTGGCTGAGCAAAAGTCAGCATCACCGCTCGACGATGATGACGACGCGCCGGCCACCGGCGACGTGGTGCGGCGGCGGTGGTATCCCGTGATCGACTACAGCCGCTGCACGAATTGTATGGAGTGCATCGACTTTTGTTTGTTTGGCGTCTACGGCCTCGACGTGCAAGGGTTGATCTTGGTCGAGCAACAAGACAACTGCAAGAAAGGCTGCCCCGCGTGCAGCCGCGTTTGTCCCGCCAACGCGATCGTCTTTCCCGGTCACAAGACCCCGGGGATCGCCGGAGCCGATGGCGAAGTCGGTGATGTGAAGATCGACCTTTCGAAGCTGTTCGGTGCTCCCTCAGCGGTGGAACTCGCCGCCCGCGAACGTGACGTCGAACTCGTCCGCGACGGCCGTGACGCCGTCGGCCTGAGCATCGGAATCCCGAAACGAGTTAGCAACAAACCTCCCAAGCCACGCGACGAACTGGACGACCTGATCGATTCGCTCGATAAGCTGGAACTGTAAGTTTCCTGGAGGATGGGCGTTCATGCCCGCCTTGCGATCGACCAACTCGATCGAGAAGCGCGACCTGTGAATTTTGGTGTTTTAGACATAGACGAACACGTCGCCGTTCTCAACCTTGACCTCAAACGCCGTCTGACAAATGCGTGGGTTCAGGCAGTGCTTGCCATCCGCGACATCAAACTGCCAGCCATGCCACGGGCAAGTCACGACGCTGCCAGTCAGCTTGCCTTTGGCCAACGGCCCTCCTTGATGAGCGCAAATCCCGTCAATGGCCTGAAATTGTCCGCCGACATTGAACAGCGCGACGATTCGCCCGCCAACCACGATCTCTTTTCCCGTTCCCGGCGGCAGCTCGGACACATCCGCGACGTTGTGCCAATCCGACATCTCCATGATCCCTCGCGTGATTGAGCTTTGAACCTTCCGGTTTCCCCCCATAACTTTCGGCGTTCATCGTCCAACCTTCAACCCTCGACTGGCAACCTGCTCATGTCCATTCTTGGTCTCGACATTGGCGGCGCGAATGTGAAAGCCGCGACGGACGTCGCTAAAGCAATCTCGGTTCCGTTCGAGATTTGGCGAGCACCGGAACGCTTGGCTGACGAACTGGCGACGATCGTGGAGCAGTTCGCGGATGTGAAGCTGCTCGCGGTGACGATGACCGCCGAGCTGGCCGACTGCTTTGCCACGAAAGCCGAAGGCATCGACCACGTGTTACGAGCCGTCGAGACGATCGCCGGTGATCGGCCAATCCGTGTTTGGCAAACAGCGGGTGAGTTCGTATTGCCCGAAGTCGCGCGCCAGGAACCTCGGCTGACGGCCGCCGCCAACTGGCATGCGTTGGCCACGTTCGTCGGTCGGCTGGTTCCGAGCGGTTCGGCGGTGCTGCTCGACATTGGCTCGACGACCAGCGACCTGATTCCGATCGTGAATGGTCTGCCGATGTCAACCGGGCGGAGGGACATTGAGCGTCTGCAATCAGGCGAGTTGGTTTACACGGGAGTTCGACGTACCCCGATCTGCGCGGTGACGACTCATGTTCCGCTGGGTGAGTCGGAATGTTCCGTCGCCGCAGAGTTGTTTGCGACAACGCTCGACGCCTACCTGCTGCTGGGAGACATCCCAGAAGACGCACATGACTGCGAGACGTCGAATCGCCGTCCCTGCACGAAGTCGGCGGCTCACGATCGCATGGCTCGGATGCTGTGCTGCGACCTTACGGAGTTGTCGAACGAAGACGTGCGCCGCATCGCCGAGCACGTCGCCGCGACGCAACTCCGCCGCTTGTGCGCCGCCGCCGATTTAGTCGTGTCGAGATTATCGAGCGACTGCGGCACTGTGCTGATTTCCGGCAGCGGAGCGTTTCTCGCTCGGCGTGTTGCGGCTCAGACGCCACGATTGCATTCGGCTCAGATCGTTTCGCTGCCGGAGCTCTTAGGTCCGCGAGTTTCCGACGCGGCCTGTGCCTTCGCCGTCGCCAAACTCGCCGCCGAACGTGAGCTGCCGTTCGTGCCGTGAGTTCTGAGACGGATCACCCCTTGTTACATTAGAACCGTCGCCGAGCGAACTCGGCGGCACTGGTTCGCTTCGCAGACTCGATCAAGCACTTTGATGAAAACTGTGGTGAAACTCTTTGCCCGCGCTCGCGATCTCGTGGGAGCGTCGACCGTCGAACTGGACCTCTCCGACTCGGCGACGGTCGCGGATCTGCGAGTCGCGCTCGGCGAGCATTATCCCAATCTGGGACCGCTCGTCTCTAACTTGCTGGTTTCAGTCGGGACCGATTACGCCGCGCCGAACAGTGTCATCGCAGGCCGCCAGGACGTTGCTTGTTTCCCGCCAGTGAGCGGCGGTTAAGGTGTCTTCCGCCTAGTCACTCATCTCTCAACCTTGTCCAATGGTCGAACTGACTGACAAAGCCATCGATTTCGCTCGACTGACTGAGTCCGTGCGCTCACCACAGGCCGGAGCCGTCGTGGTCTTCCTGGGAACGGTTCGCGAGTTGACAGCCGGGCGGCGAACGATGGCTTTGGATTATGATGCCTATCCCGAAATGGCGATTGCAAAGTTACAAGAGCTTGAAGACGAAGCGAAAAAACAGTGGCCGATCGTGAAGGCCGGCATTGTGCATCGGCTCGGGCATCTGGATCTTGGAGATGTCAGCGTAGCGGTCGCCGTCAGTTGTCCGCATCGACAACAGGCGTTCGCAGCGGGAAAATTCCTGATTGACCGATTGAAGGAAATCGTGCCGATTTGGAAAAAGGAAAACTGGAGCGACGGCACGACCGAATGGGTGCATCCGGGAGCCGACGAAAAATCCGAAATCCGAAATCCGAAATCCGAAGTTTAAGCCCACATCATGTCCGAGCCACTGGTCGATTCGTTCGGCCGAATTCATAACAACTTGCGGATCAGCGTCACCGATCGCTGCAACATCCGCTGCTTTTACTGCATGCCAGCCGACAACGTGCAGTTCATGCCGCGGGCGGAGTTGCTCACGTTTGAAGAGATCGAGCGATTCGCACGCGTGTGCGTCGGCCTGGGCGTCGACAAGATTCGCCTGACTGGCGGTGAGCCGCTCGTACGGCGTGACTTGCACAAACTCGTCGCCAAGATCGCGGCGATTGACGGCGTCAAAGATATCGGTATCACGACGAACGGCATCTTGCTGGCGGAGCAAGCTCAGGACTTGTGGGATGCCGGACTGAGGCGGATCAACGTGTCGCTGGACGCGCTCGACCCTGTCAAGTTCAAAGAAATCACGCGGCGTGAAGGCTACGAGAAGGTGCTCGAGGGGATTCAGGCGGTGCAGCGTGTCGGCTTCGATCCGGTCAAGATCAACGCGGTCTCGGTGCGCGGGATGACCGAAGACCAGATCGTGCCGCTCGGACGATTCGCTCGTGAGTCCGGCGTCGAGCTGCGGTTCATTGAGTTTATGCCGCTGGACGCCGACAACGCCTGGGAGCGCGACAAGGTTCTGTTCGCATACGAGATCATCGAATGCCTGTCGGCCGAGATCATGCCGCTGATTCCTGTCCCGGAAGCCGACCCACACGCTCCTGCCACCGACTTTGTGTTTGCAGACGGTATCGGCCGAATCGGTTTTATCGCGTCGGTCAGCCAGCCGTTCTGTGCCAACTGCGACCGCTTCCGCATCACGGCCGACGGCAAAATCCGCAACTGCCTGTTCAGCCTGGAAGAAACCGACGTCCGCTCGCTGCTCCGCGGCGGAGCCTCGGACGCCGCCATCGCCGAAGCCATCCGCGCCTGCGTCTCCGCCAAATGGGAAGGCCACCAGATCAACACCGCCAAGTTCATCCAGCCCACGCGGCCGATGTATTCGATCGGGGGGTAGTCGAAGCAAATTTCAGTCGCGGGAGCGACTGAGCGACGTAGGCGAGTCGCTCCCGCGACTCGCATTCATCCGCCACCCGCGAATAATTCCCAATGCTCCGCATCTACCTCGACAACGCGGCGACCAGTTGGCCGAAGCCGGAGCGCGTGCTGGCGGCGATCGACCGTTATCACAACGAGCTGGGTGTCGCCGCCGGTCGCGGCGCGACGCGAGTCGGCAGTGAAGTTGATGCGGTGATCGCTCGCTGCCGTCGCCGCGCGGCGGAATTATTCGGTGCGGAATCTTCGGAGCGAATCGTCTTCACGTTCAACGGCACCGACAGCCTGAACCTCGCGGTGCATGGCGTGTTGCGGTCTGGAGATCACGTCGTCGCGTCGACGCTGGAACACAACTCCGTGTTGCGGCCGCTGCGCGAGCTGCAACGCCGCATCGGTATCGAAACCACATTGATTCCGCCCGAACCGAACGGGCGCGTCGAGCCGACTCGATTTCGAGACGCCTTGCGGCCGAACACTCGACTCGTTGCGTTACTGCACGCGTCGAATGTCACCGGCGTCGTGCAGCCGATTGAGGATGTTGGACAAATCGCGAGGCAAGCGGGTGCCTTGATGCTGGTCGACGCGGCCCAAACGGCGGGGCATTGGCCGATCAACGTGCAAGACAGTCCGATTGATTTGCTTGCTTGTCCAGGTCACAAGGGCTTGTTGGGACCGCTCGGCACCGGACTACTGTATGTTCGGCCGGGTCTCGAAGAGAACTTGGCGAGCTTGCGGCAAGGTGGCACCGGCTCGCACAGCGAAGACGACCGACAGCCCGAATGGCTGCCGGACAAATATGAGTCCGGCAATCTCAACGCTCCCGGCCTGTTCGGACTGGAAGCCGCGCTCGCGTCGTTGCAAGAACGGCGGGTCACGGCGATTCAACAGCACGAACAGCAACTGCGTGGCAGGTTGCTGGAGCAACTGGTCTCCGTCTCGCGTGTGCGGACCTTCGCGGCTGACATCGCGAACGATCGGGCTGTTGGGCTGCTGAGCCTCGTGCTGGATGGGCTTGATCCGCAAGAAGCGGCCGCGATTCTCGATCACGACTTCAACATTCAAACCCGCGCCGGTTTGCACTGCGCGCCCGGAGCACACCGCAGCTTGGGAACTTTCGATCGCGGTGGTACTCTGCGAGTCAGCTTTGGTGTGGCCAATCAAGCGGAGGACATTGACCAGTTGGTGGCCGCACTCCAGCAGATGACCGATTGACTCCAGGAGACGTTACATGCGCCGGCTCTCAATCGTGACCACTCAAAGGCTTGGCATGCTGGCGGCCGTGCTGCTGGCGGGACATCGTCTGTTGATGCCGAAGGTCACGATCTCGGCTGAAGACGACCAGACACAGGCGTCGAACGTTCAGTTCTTTGAGTCGAAGGTGCGGCCGATTCTGGTGCAGCGGTGTCACGGTTGCCATGGCGCGAAGAAGCAAGAGTCGAGCTTGCGGCTCGATTCGAATGCCGGTCTGACCAAGGGAGGTGATGGCGGAGCGGTCGTCGTGGCGGGCGAGCCGCAGGCCAGCGAACTGATCCGCGCCGTCCGACGCGAAGGTGATTTGAAGATGCCTCCGGAACAGCCGCTGCCCGCCGGCGAAGTCGACCTGTTGATCGAATGGGTCCGGCGCGGCGCGTTCTGGCCGGAAGAATCTTCCGTGTCGCCCGCAATCGCGATCCGCGAGGCGGCGAAGTCGCATTGGGCCTTCCAGCCAATCGTCGAACAAACGGTGCCGAGGTTGGAGTCGGACAACTGGTCGCAAACGCGGATCGATCGATTCATCTTGGCCAAGCTGCGCGAGTCTGGAATGTCGCCCTCGCCGCGAGCGGACAAGCGGACGTTGCTGCGACGAGTCACTTGGGATTTGATCGGGCTGCCTCCCACGCCTGACGAGTTGACGGAGTTCGTGGCTGATGATCGACCCGATGCTTTCGAGCGAGTCGTGGATCGATTGCTCGCGTCGCCACATTACGGGGAACGCTGGGGCCGGCATTGGCTGGATGTGGCTCGCTTCGCCGACACGAAGGGCTATGTGTTTTTCGAGGAAAAAAAGTTCCAGTGGGCGTGGACGTACCGCGATTATGTGA
>CAYSHJ010001002.1:0-7693 GCA_964430385.1 uncultured Planctomycetaceae bacterium | reverse complement strand
AAACGGTGGCCGCAACGGCGCGCTGATGCGTCCCGCTAGCTCCAGCCGAGTCAGTCCCGCTTCGGCCAGCACCAGCGCGTCGAACTCGCCGTCGTCGAGTTTTCGCAACCGCGTCTCGACATTGCCGCGGGCTTCAAGCATTTGCAAGTCGGGACGTCGATGCCACAGTTGTGCTCGCCGCCGCGGGCTGCCGGTCCCGACGCGGGAACCAGACGGCAGTTGGCAGAAGGCGGTCGGCAGTGGCTCATTCTCATCACTGCCTTCTGCCGTCTGCCGACTGCCTACTTCACCATTTCGCAGCACGAGCACATCGAACATCGCGCCGCGAGCCGGCACGGCGGCGAGGACGAGTCCGTCGACAGGCTCAGTCGGCAAGTCCTTTAAACTATGAACGGCGACATCGCCGCGTCCATCCAGCAACGCAGCTTGCACTTCGCGCGTAAAGACGCCGGTGCCGTTCGGCGAAGAGCCTCCCAATTGAGTCAATGCCTCCGACTTGTCGCGGTCGCCGATCGTCGAAACGGTGACGACCTCGACGGCACGCTCGGGTGCGGCCGCTCGCAGCAAATCCGCGACGTGATGTGCTTGCCACAACGCCAAGCGGCTGGCTCGCGTCGCGATGCGAATCTTCGTTGGTTCGTTGATTGACATTGCCGTCTCACTCAAATGATCAACTTATCGAGCCGGCCTACTCTCCTGCCTGTCGGAGAAACGCTTCCAAGAAGTCGCTGGCAAGGAAGAAATGGATCTCATTGCAGAGTCGTTGCGCCAACGGTCGAATCGTATCAATGACGCCGCGCTGCTTGCCCCGCAGCAAGACCGACAAAGTGCCGGCCACCTTCAAACCTAACCGCTCGGCCGCGCGACGGCCCGCCGCTTCATCCATCGGCAACAAGTCGGCGCCAACTTCCTCAGCAATTTGAATCGCCTCGCGCTCCCCTTGGTCCAACGACAACAATTCAGCGTGAAGGATCGGAGGTCGGCTCGGCAACACGATACGGAGGAACGGCCATTGGTGAACGTCGAGGGATGGACACCATTGGTTGGCCTGCAACAACTCATCCGCGACGGCTTGAGGAATCAAAACTTCACCGAAGAATTTCTCCAACAGGTCGACCAGTCCCAAGTGGTTCAGTGCCCGCAGCGGAGATGTGTCACTGACGATGATTGCCATCGTTAGAACCCCAGTGACTCCAGATTTCGAAGATCGGACGCCAGAGCGTCGACGGTGTAGGGATAAACGACGATGCCGCGCTCAATGAGCGCCTCCTCAAAGCCCGTGCGATTCAGGCCGGATAATTGGACAGCCGGACCGAGCGGTAATTTTCCGCCTTCGTACAATCGGCAGGCGATTTCGATTTGCATGTCGCGCTCGGTCATGCCGGCCGACTTGAGAGTTGAGTCTGGAATTGTGAGCGTCATATTCTCCTCGCAGTCCGTTCGACCGAACGCCTGTCGGCGCTGCCCTCGACCAAAAACAATTATCACACGACTTTCTGGAACCGCTCGACGGCTTCTTGCACTCGTTCACGGCTGTTGAAGGCGCTCAGGCGAAAATAGCCTTCGCCCGCCGCGCCAAAGCCGCTGCCAGGGGTGCCGACGAGGTTTGCTTTCGCGAGCAACAGATCGAAGAAGTCCCAACTGCTTAGGTTGCGCGGCGTCTTGAGCCAAACGTAGGGCGCGTTGATTCCGCCGTGAACTTCAATGCCCGCGCGTTGCAGTCCCTCGCGGATCAGCTTCGCGTTGGTCAAGTAGAAAGCGATCAGATCCCGAATCTGCGGCTGGCCCTCGGGCGAGTAAATGGCGGCGGCAGCCCGTTGCACCGGGTACGAGACGCCATTGAACTTTGTGCAATGCCGGCGATTCCACAGCGAATGAATGTCAACGTTCTCGCCGGATGAGGTCTTGCCTTTCAATTCCTTGGGCACGACCGTGAACGCACAGCGAGTCCCCGTGAAGCCGGCGGTCTTGCTGAAGCTGCGGAATTCGATGGCCACTTCCTTCGCGCCAGGAATCTCGTAGATCGAGTGCGGCACCGTCGGGTCGGTGATGTACGCCTCGTAAGCCGCGTCATAAAAAATGACCGCGGCGTTGGACTTCGCGTAGGTCACCCAGCGAGCGAGATTTTCTTGGCTGATGACGGTGCCCGTCGGGTTGTTCGGAAAGCAAAGATAAATCAAATCCACCTTTCGATCCGGCAGTGCCGGCGAAAAATTGTTCGCGGCGGACATCGGAATGTAAACCAAGCCACCGTAGCGACCGGAGTCATCGGCCGGGCCAGTGCGTCCGGCCATGACGTTGGTGTCGACGTACACCGGATAGACCGGGTCGGTCACGGCGATGACGTTTTCGTCGCCGAAGATGTCCAGGATATTGCCCGTGTCGCACTTCGAACCGTCCGAGACAAAAATCTCATCGGCCGACACGTCGGCACCGCGAGCATGATAATCGTTCCGCGCGATGGCGGCTCGCAGAAAGTCGTAGCCTTGTTCCGGGCCGTAGCCTTGGAACGTGTCGCGGCGTGACATCTCATCGACCGCCTTGTGAAACGCGTCAATGACTGCCGGCACCAGCGGTTCGGTGACGTCGCCAATGCCCAGGCGAATAATCGACGCCTGCGGATTCTCCGCCGCGAACTTCGCCACGCGGCGGCCAATTTCCGGGAAAAGGTATCCCGCTTTCAGCTTTAAATAGTTGTCGTTGATACGGGCCATGTTGAGTCCTGAATCATGGAGCCGGTTTTCTATTCTCCGCCAAACCGACCTCGACACTAACCCGAAGCGTCAGCGAGGGACGCAACGGACGCCTGCGCTTGCGCATTGGGTTAGTATGTGGCGTCGAAATATTTCACTTTCGGGTGCGCAGAGTATAACCGGCCGCGAGGGAACAGGTGGATTGATGCCGTCCGGACTCAACACTTTAGCCGGGTTTCGGCGGGAGACAACGTAGCGACGTCTCAGGAGCTTCCGGCCTGATGCCGGCCACAAGGGCCGGTGCTACTTGCGTCGCAGGATCAACACGATGTCTTGTGTGCGCTTGTCGATGATGACTGGCTGCTTCAGATCGTAAGCGAAGTCGTATGTCGCGACGTGTTCGAGTTCGGGGACTCGCGCCAGCAGGTCGAACATTTGCTCGGCCGAGTATGTGCGGTAGTGCATTTCGTCCTCGATGCGAAAGTGTCGCGTCGGCATCCAGATGTCGAGCGTCATACCGAGTACTTCCATCCGGCGTTGGCGATCAAGTTTCTTCGTCCACATGCGCGAGTTGACCTGGACGTGGCCTCGGCGAGCGACCCAGGATTCCTCTTCATCGCGCGGCCCGCGTGTCGGCAGCAGGTGCAGACCCAAGGCGTAGATTCCGCCGGGAGCCAATGCCGCCGCCAGGCACTTCAAATGCGCTTCAGCCGTCTTTTCCGTCGTCAGGTGGCGAAACGTGTTGATCGTGTTGAACGCCGCATCGACCGGCTTGGGCAACCTGAAGTCCGCCATGTCGCCGACCGCGACCGTCGGTTTGAAGTCGTGCTTCAACAGCCGGCGATTGCAGTACGCGACCGCTTTCAGGTTGAGGTCGTTTCCGGCGACCTTGAAGCCCGCCTTCGCGAACTTCAACAGCAAGCGGCCCGTCCCGCAAGCCGGCTCGAACAGGCTGCGAACTTTGCGCGTCGCGTGTTTCTCGAAACAGGCCCGCAGAAAGTGGAACTCGGCGCGCCAATCGGAACCGAAGAGCAACTCGTAATACTGCGGGAAGTCGTAGATGCTGGCTTGAATGGTTGCGGGCATGGCAGAGGTCAGAGGTCAGAGGTCAGAGGTCAGAGGTCAGAAGGTGCGGATCGTAGGTGAGCAGCGGTCGTTCGTCATTTGCCGAGCCACTTCTTTGCGGCAACTTTCTGAGAGTCCTATCATGCCGCCTCTGACTTCTGACTTCTGACCTCTGACTTCTATTCTCTGTCCCAAGGAGCCTCTGAGATGTTGCGTCGCACGTTTTTGTCCGCGTTGGGACTGGTTGGATTGAGTCTGTGTTTGGAGGCATCGCTCTTCGCCGCGGAGAAGTCCAAGATCCTGTACCTCACCGAGAGCAAGGGCTTCAAACACGGATCGGTTGACCGTGAGCCGACGGACAAACCCAAACGCGCCCTCGCGCCCTCCGAAATCGCGCTGACGCAGCTTGGTCAACAGACGGGGTTATTCACGATTCATTGCACTCAGGATACGAAGTCCGACTTCACGAAAGAGAACCTGAAGAACTACGACATCGTCGCCTTCTACACGACCGGCGAACTGCCGATTTCTGACGAGACTCGCGACTACTTCATCAATGAATGGCTCAAGCAAAAGGGTCACGGCTGGATGGGATTCCACTCGGCCGCCGACACGTTTCGCACGAACGATCCGGCTCACAAGTGGTATTGGGATCTCGCGGGCGGCACATTCAAAGGGCATCCGTGGAACGCCGGGGAACTGGTGACCGTCACGGTCCATGACACGACGTTCCCCGCGATGAAGGCGTTCGGTGACGAGTTTCAAATCAAGGACGAAATCTACGAGTACGATCACTGGGTGCCGGAGAACGTCCACGTCCTGATGAGCTTGAACATGGAGAAGTGCCAAACAAAGCGGCCGTATCAAGTCCCGGTCGCGTGGTGCCGCTCCTGGGGCGACGGAAAAATCTTTGTCAACAACTTGGGCCATAACGAATCGACGTGGACCGACAAACGCTTTCTCGATTCGACGGAAGCGGCGATCCGCTGGATTCGCAACGAGGCTTCCGGCAATTCGGCTCCGAACCCGGACGTCTCCAAGGCTTGGCAAGAGAAGTCGGCGAAGGCCGGCGCGGCGAAGTAAGCCTCGCGCGGCCGAGGCTCACACTAACCCGATGCGCCAGCGAGACACTGTGACCGCCGGCCTCGCTGACGCTGCGGGTAATTTTGGGTGTGTGCGGGAGTCTCCGCGCCGGTTTGAATTGCCGTTTGCCTAATTTTCAATTTCTTCGACCTCGGTTGGCGGCCGTTGTCGGCGGTGCCGAGACACGATCACCAGGAAGGCCAAATAGTCATGCACCGCGTGAGTCACGATGGGGATCAATAAGTTGTGAGGTAAGTTGGAAGGTACTGTCGGCGTGGTGACGGTCATCAGCCAACTCAAGTAGAACCCGACCACGAAGGTCAACAGGCCATACGTCGGCGTGACCAGGTGAGCCATCCCGAAAATGACGTTGCTCCACAAACGGCCGATCCACGGTTCGAGCAAGCCGCGAAATAGCAACTCTTCCGCGACTCCCGCCAGCAGGGCCATCAGGATGAGATCGAACCATTTAAGATTCTCCAGTGACGGAGCTAACTCGGTTGCCAGAAAATTCCGAATCCTGCGAAAGGGACCGACCGGAAACCGGTCGACCAACACGAACAGCAGAAACAGCGGCAAGGCTCCGAGCAGTCCGCAGCCCAAGGCGCGCGCGTCCCACGTCAGTTTGGTGACGTCGTTGTCGACGGGATTGATCGACACCAGCCAACCCAGCCCCAACGCCAACAACGCTAAGCCGCCTTCGACAAGGCCGGCGAAGTTCAAAAACTGGTTGCGATCATCGGGATTGAACATCAGCGGCTCGAAAAGGCTGCACGCCAAATGACTCAGGCCGCGCTGCGGATCGTTTCTACAGCGTTCTTCGGTCTCGGAACAGCGACTGGATCGACATCTTCCGTCTCGTTCACCACCGTACGGAAGTGACGTCGATCAATCAGCGCCGCATGCGTCTCGGACAGAAGTTCTAACGCCACACCCAAGGCCAAGAATACGCCGGACGAGAACCCCAAACCACAGCCAAGGAGCAACAGCGGCCACGTAATGCTCGTCGCACCGCCCGTGAAGCCCACGATCGCTCCGATCAACAGCAGTGACGTTATCGCGATTAAGGCGAGACTTATCCGGCCAAACAAATAAATCGGTCGACCTTTGCAGGTCGATTGAAACCAGAAGTGAGCGATATCCAGTAATACGTCGAGCGTGCGTCCCAGTCCGTAATGGCTTTGCCCGGCGAACCGCGGCTCCGAGGCGACCGGAACTTCCGTGACCTTTCCTCCCAGCACATGCACCATTGCCGGCAGAAACCGGTGTTGCCCCGACCTCAGCCGTAACGAACGAGCGATCTCACCTCGCAAACACTTGATACCTCCCATGTCGCGTACCTCGCAACCGGTCGCTCGTCGCAGCATCCAGTTGGCGATGTGGCTGGGCATCAGCCGCAACCAGCGGTTGATCTTTCGTTTCGTTCGCCAGCCGGAGACCAAGTCGAAGCCCTGTCGAGCCTGCTCAATCAGCCGCCCGATTTCTTCCGGTGGCTGTTCCAAATCTCCGTCCAACATGACGACGAATTGTCCCGACGACTGATGAAATCCGGCATCCGTCGCCGTCGCTTGCCCAAAACTCCGACTGAGATGCACGACTTGCAACCGCGAATAGGTCGCCGCCAACTCATCGAGTAGCTCGCCCGTGCCGTCCGTCGAGCCGTCATCAACCACGATGATCTCGTAATCTTCCGTCAACGATCGCAATGCGACATCCGCTCGGCGTACGAATTCGCGCGCACACAACCGCTCGTTGCGCATCGGCGTGACCGTGCTGATCTCAGCGTGCTGTCGACGCAGCGTCATCATCCTTGAACTTTCTGCGCGAGGAGACGGTGTCCATCGTTGGACACGTTGAAGATCGCAGTCTGTCAGAATTTAGGCGAACAGGTCTAGTCGAAGTTCCGTCCGCACCACCAGCTTGTCGACCTTTCCGAAACGGCCTAGAATCTCGCGCAGCTCGGCCAGAAGAGCCGGGAATTCTCGACATTTCCACAGTTTCGCGAACCGCAGGCTCACGCGGAATGAAACAAGTCGCCGTCCTGGGATCGACCGGCTCGATCGGCACCAACTGCCTCGACGTGCTGGCCAGGTTGCCAGACCGGTTGAGTTTGACGGGAATTTCAGCGCATCGCCGCTGGCGGGAATTGGCCGAGCAATCTCGGCAGACGCGACCGCGCTTCGCCGTGATCACGGACGAGTCATTGCGGGGCGAAGTGCCTTGTGACGCCTTCTCGCCACGAACGGAAGTCCTTTTTGGCGAGTCGGGTCTTGAGCGATTGGCGGCATTGGACGAGGTGGACGTCGTCGTGAGCGCGATCGTCGGAGCGGCGGGTTTGCGCGGGACATGGGTGGCGCTCGAACATGGCAAGACGATTGCCATCGCGAACAAAGAAACGCTCGTCGTTGCTGGGCCGCTGGTGATGGATTTGGCGAGACGCACCGGAGCGACCTTGTTGCCGGTCGACAGCGAGCACAGCGCGATCTTTCAAGCGTTGCAAGCGGGGCGTGCGAGCGAAGTGCGGCGCATCGTGCTCACGTCGA
The DNA here is from genome assembly GCA_964430385.1 of uncultured Planctomycetaceae bacterium. Lineage (GTDB taxonomy): Bacteria > Planctomycetota > Planctomycetia > Planctomycetales > Planctomycetaceae > CAYSHJ01. The sequence goes on along the minus strand of CAYSHJ010001002.1, from coordinate 309 downwards.
GCGGCGGGCCGTTTCGCGGACGGTCGCTCGACCAGTTGAACAACGTCACGCCGCAGGATGCGCTCGCACATCCGACTTGGAACATGGGACCGAAGATCACGATCGACTCGGCCACGATGATGAACAAGGCCCTGGAGGTCATCGAAGCCAAGTGGCTGTTCGGGCTCAGGGACGATCAGATCGAAGTCGTCGTGCATCCGCAGTCGGTGGTGCATTCGTTCGTGGAATTCGTTGACGGCTCGGTCATTGCACAGTTGTCTCCGCCGGACATGCGGCTGCCGATTCAATATGCGCTGACGTATCCCGACC
>CAYSHJ010001001.1:0-6629 GCA_964430385.1 uncultured Planctomycetaceae bacterium | reverse complement strand
CAAGAACGGTTCGAAGGCCAAAGCGATCAATAGGGAACTGCCCCTGACGGACGAGAAACCGGCCTCACCGTTCGCGGCGGTGGTTGATGACGCCAACATCGCGGCGGACACGGCTGTGGAAGACGTCCAGTCGCAGGCTGCCTCCATCGCCAATGCAGCGTCTCGGAAAACGACCGAGTCGATCGGGTCGCCGAACGCCGCGGATAAGAAGGCGGCCGAGCAGGTCCGCCAGCAAGTACTGGTGGCCATTCAACAAGCTCGGCAGGAAATGCAGGCCGGCCATCTGGAGGCCGCTCGGCAAAAAGCTCTCGCAGCTCAGAAGCTGAACGCCACCTTCGGCCTGTGGGATCAACGTCCCGAGGCTTTGTTAGAAGAGCTTGATCGACTCGCCGGCATGGAGAAGGACATTCCGTCGAAGAAGGTCCAGCCGAATCAAATGAAGACCCACGCGATGGACTTACTGAAACAAGCGCGCGCCGACATGGCCGCCGGCCGCCCGGATGCCGCTCGGCTGAAGGCCCTTCAAGCGGAGGAGTTGAACGCCGAATACACCGTCTTTGAAGATCGTCCCCAACTCGTGCTGAATGCAATTCACCGATTGTCTCGCAACATCGGCGGCATTCCGCCGGAACCGGACCTTGTATCGGCGTCGACGCAGCGCGCACGGCAGTCGACCGGCAAGGCAGCGCATGATCCCAGCACGATCGCCGATCCCAGCCCGGTGAGAACTCAACCGGATCTTCAACCGACGCCGACGGCGGAAGAGGACAACGACGCCACGAACGTCGTGGTCATTCATCCGGAAGGCGCGTCGGCCGAACAGCTCTTCCGGGAAGGGCAGATTCACCTGCATTCCGGCAACAAGGCCGCGGCTTATCAGGCGTTCTTGCGCGCCTATCAGTCCGGCCAGAAGCTCGACGCGCATCGCGGGCAGCAGTTGCAGGATTATCTGCGTGAATTGAACCCGCGTCGCAACCGATCCATCCAACTGACGAGCGCGGAAGGGAGCAACAACCTCGCGCCGCTGGAGCCGGCCGAGAACGATTCCGCTCCAAACAGTGCTGCGGAGCCACGCACGCTCGATCCGCAACGCCCGATCGACATCGCGTCGGAACGTCAAAAGGTGCAGCTTGATCGCCTGCGGAACGAAACGTTCAACGCCACGTTCCGAGCGGATCGCTTGCGCGAAAAGGATCCGGCGAAGGCGCTCGAGATTCTCGACCAAGCACTCGCCAACATTGAGAACTCCAAGCTCGACAAGCAACTGACGGCATCGATGACGACCGCGCTGAGGAAGACACGGACGCCCATCGAAGTCCTCCAGAAGCAACTGGAGCCGAACCTGGTTCAGAAGAATCGCAACGAAGAGGTCATGCAGGCCATCAATCGCGATCAAAAAGCCAAGGTCCGCGTCGAGCAGGAATTCGCCAAACTCGTGACCGAGTTCAACGAATTGATGGATCAGAAGCGCTTCGCGGAGGCTGGTGTCATCGCCAAACAAGCCAAGGAACTCGATCCGGACAACCCAGTCACGGTCACGCTGGAATGGAAGTCAAAGTTCGCCTACCGCAATGCCAACATCGAACGCATCAAGAGCGACAAGGAAGAAGGCTTCGTGATGGCTTTGGAATCCGCCGAGGAAGCTTTGATTCCATTCGACGATCGCAACCCGATTCGCTTTGGCAAGAATTGGGACGAGATCAAGAACCGCCGCGACGGCAAATACGGCACCGACAGCCGCAATCGCACGCCGGAAGAGCAACGCATCGAGCGCAGCCTTACCCGACAAATCTCCTTGCACTTCGAAAACGTTCCGCTCAAGGAGATCATCAAACACATTGGGGACATCGCCGACGTGAACGTCGTACTCGACAACGCAGGGTTGGAAGACGAAAGCCTTAACGCCAGCACGCCGATGTCGATCAACGTCGATAGCATCAAACTGAAAAGCGCGCTGATGCTGCTACTCGAACCGCTGCATCTGGGTTACACGATCAAGCATGAGGTGCTGCAAATCACCAGCGAGCAGCGACTGCAAGGTCAACTGCTGCCCGTGACCTACTCCGTCGCGGACCTGATCGTCCCCATTGAGCCGGGTCAACCGCTGACGCTGTTCCCCAACGGAGGCATCCCCATCGGGTCCAACGTGTCCGGACAATACAGTGTTCCGCCCGCCGGTGGACTGCAAGGCGGCCAGTTTCAGGTGGGACAGCCCACCGGCGCGGGATCCAGTCCGTGGATCTCGACCCCGCAGTGGCAATCGACGAAGAATCCCAACGCCCATGATTTCAGCTCGCTGATCGATCTCATCACCGCAACCTGCGAACCCAACTCCTGGGCGGAGGTCGCCGGCGCAGGGACGATCAAAGGGAACGAGACCACGCTCGCCTTGGTCATTCGCCAGACGCAGAAAGTGCATGACGAAATTCGCGATCTGCTGGAACAGCTCCGTCGCCTGCAAGACTTGCAAGTGACCATTGAAGTCCGGTTCATCAACGTGACCGACAACTTCTTCGAACGCATCGGTGTCAGCTTCAACTTCGACCTTCAGGATAGCCTGGGTGGACCGGACCTGTACGAACCGGGCGGTGGTCAACAAGGACAGCAAGGTGGACAGCAGGGCGGACAGCAAGGACAGCAGGGTCAAGGCGGCTTGGTGCCAATTCCACCGTTCGGCTCCATCATCGGAAGTCAGCAAGGGCAGCAAGGCCAGCAAGGACAACAAGGACAACAAGGCCAGCAAGGACAACAAGGACAACAAGGACAACAAGCTTCTGGAAGCAACTTCTTCACGCCGGGGCCTGGGCGTGAGTTCACCGATCGCGATCGATATCGGACTGGTGGCAGCATCCTCGGTCTCGGAACGCCCCAACAATTTACCCCGGACCAAGACATTGCCTTCCGACAAGGCTCATTTTCCATCGGTGTGCCGGACTTCGGTCGGTTCGACGCGAACGCCGGTGCGAGCATCGGCTTCGCCATCTTGAGCGATATCGAGACGTTCTTCTTTATCAATGCCGCTCAGGGTGACCGGCGCAGCAACATCATGAGCGCTCCCAAAGTGACGCTGTTCAACGGTCAGCAAGGCACGGTGATTGATCAAACGACGCGACCGTACGTGCAAAGCTTAATCCCGGTAGTCGGAGCCTTCTCCGTCGGCTATCAACCAATCATCGCCCAAGCTCCCGATGGTGTCACGCTGACTGTCACGGCGGTCATCTCCGCCGACCGGCGGTTTGTGCGGCTCGCGGTGACGCCGCAATTCACGGTGATCCGCGAATTCACTTCGTTCACGTTTGTTTCCGCTGGCGGCGGCGGTGGTCAACAGGGACAGCAGGGGCAACAAGGACAACAGGGCCAAGGTGGCCAAGGTGGCCAAGGTGGCCAGCAAGGACTTGGCGGCATCGGTGGTGGTCCCGGCATGGAGAGTGGAGGAATGTACAACCACGGGCTGTTTGGTCGAGCGACCTGTTCCCGGGATGACATGACGGATGCCGCGCTGCTGGGCTTCGGCGGAATCGGCGGAATCGGCGGCCAAGGTGGTCAAGGTGGTGGTCAAGGTGGTGGTCAACAAGGCGGCCAAGGCGGCCAACAAGGCTTTCAAGCAGCCGGTGCCGGTGACGTCAGCGTGCAGCAACCAATCATCGCGACCACCAGCGTACTCACCACGGTCAGTGTGCCGGATGGTGGCACCGTGCTGCTGGGCGGCGTCAAGCGACTCAGCGAAAGCCGCAATATGGCCGGCGTGCCGATCCTCAACAAGATTCCGTACCTCAGCCGGCTGTTCAAAAACACCGGTGTCGGTCGTGAAACCTCCAGCCTGATGCTGATGGTCACGCCGCGCATCGTAATCCTCGAGGAAGAAGAAGAACTGCTGGGCATTCCGAAGTAACCCTGAAGCCAACTGTCTCAAGCTCGCTCAGGGTCCAGGGCCGTCGCGGATTGCGGGAATTCGCGGCGGCCCTTTTTGTTTTGCCACGCGCGAGCGATGAGGACAAATTTGGAAGTCATTGCAAATTGCAAATTGAGAATTGCAAATTTGGAATTGAGACGGCGCGGAGCTTCATCAATTTGGGATTTGCAATTTGCAATTATCAATTTGCAATGTTTGCGGCTTGGCTGTGTCAGAGAGGAGCGAGCAGATCGCTGCTGTCATTGCGTACGTTGTTGACCGCGGCATTCACGGGTGTCATCGTCAACAAATCGCTCCGACAGGGTAAGAGCAACGGGTACAGCGTCTTCGGATCGTCGATTTTGGCATCGAGCCAAGTCGAGTAGTCGGACGGCGAAAGGATCACGGGCATTCGGTCGTGAATGGTTCGCAGCAGTTCATTCGACTCGGTAGTGATGATCGTGCAAGACTCCAACACCCCGTCGGATAACGTCGACCAGTGTTCCCAGAGGCCCGCAAAGGCGAAGAGGCCGTGATCGGGATGGTGAATATGAATGGGTTGCTTGGCCTGGCCTTCGCGCTTCCACTCGTAGAAGCCGTCGGCCACGATCAGGCAGCGCCGATGACGGAAGGCCGAGCGGAAAGCTGGTTTTTCCGCGAGCGTTTCGGCGCGGGCGTTGATCAATCGCGAGGCGATCTTGGGATCTTTGGACCAACTCGGCACGAGACCCCACTGCATGCGGTCGGCCAGGCGTTGACCGCTCCGTTCGCGAACCACCAGGACCTGTTGCGTCGGCGCGATGTTGTAGCGAGCGTCCCAATCCAGATCGCCTAGGAGTTGAAAGAACTCCGCGATGACGTGAGCCGGGGTTCGCAGGGTGAATCGTCCGCACATGGCGGGCTGGATGGTATGGGTGGCGTTCGCTGAATGCACCCGTGGATGAGGTCAGCGAAAGTCGCGCGACTTAGTCTGGATATCGCTCAACGCGGGCGACAGGTCTTCGAGGTGGCCAGCCAGGACGTGAATCACACGTCCCTGGCGTTGCAGTTGGCCGGAGGCCATCAGCAGCGTGGCCGTGCGAGCGGCGCGGTGGAATCGCTGCCAGACGTTGCTATGCACGATGAGGTTTGCGAGGCCGGTCTCGTCTTCGAGCGTGACAAACGTGACTCCGTTGGCCGAACTGGGACGTTGTCGCATCAGGACTAGACCAGCCACGCGGACGAAACGGCCGTGGGGGAGTCGTGACAATTCCTTCGCGGCCACGATCTGTTGGCGGTCCAGTTGTTCGCGGAGGAACGAGACGGGATGTGCTCGCAACGAGAGGCCGATGCTGCGGTAGTCGGCGATGACTTCGCCAGCGGCTGACAACGCGGGAAGCGGCACCGCCGCTTCCGGGTCGGAGTGGTTCGCCAACAGCGGCAACGGAGATCGATCCGGCAACGAGTCCCACAGAGCGGGGCGGCGGCTCAAGGTCAGCGAGCGGAACGCATCGGCTCGTGACAACCGAGCCAGCACCGTCGAACTCAAATGCGTACGCGTGGCGAAATCGTCGATCGACTCGAAGGGCTGAGCCGAATTCCTGTCGCCCAGGCCCTTGTGGCCTGAAGGATCGGTAAAACTCGTCGAATCCTCCGAGCCACAAGGGCTCGGGCTACAGGCCCGCGCGGCGACGATGCATTGAGCATCGGCACTGCTGAAGCCGCTGAGCATCCGCAAGCCGAGCCGTAAAGCAGGCGTGTTTTGGCGAGCGGGGGGCGTTAGCCCCCCGGTTGGTTTGACGTCAACTGTTGTTTCACCAACCGGGGGGCTAACGCCCCCCGCTCGCCGGTTGGGTTGCAACTCCAGCGTGCAGTCCCAATCGCTGGCATTCACATCGACCGAGCGGACCGTCACGCCATGCTGGCGAGCGTCGGCGACCAATTGGGCCGGGGCATAAAAGCCCATCGGTTGGCTGTTGAGGATCGCGGCCGTGAACGCGGCGGGATAATACCGCTTGAGCCACGCCGACACATAAACCAACAACGCGAAGCTGGCGGCGTGACTTTCGGGGAAGCCGTACTCGCCGAAGCCGCGCAATTGGCGGAAGACGCGGTCAGCGAACTCGGCGGAGTAGCCGTTGCCCGTCATGCCGTCGATCAGCTTTTGGCGGAACTGGTCGATGACTCCGGGGCGGCGCCAAGCCCCCATCGCACGCCGAAGTTGATCGGCTTCACCGGGCGTGAACCCGGCAGCGACGATCGCCAGCCGCATCGCTTGTTCTTGGAAGATGGGGACGCCGAGCGTTTTCTCCAGCACAGCGCGGATGCGGTCGTCGGGATACTCGACTGGCTCATCGCCGCAGCGACGTCGCAAATATGGATGGACCATGTCTCCTTGAATCGGTCCCGGCCTGACGATCGCGACCTCGATCACCAGATCATAGAAGCAGCGCGGTCGCAACCTCGGTAGCATCGCCATTTGAGCGCGGCTCTCGATTTGAAAGACGCCAACCGTGTCCGCTTGGCTGACCATGTCGTACACGCACGGGTCTTCGGCCGGCACCGCGGCCAGCGTCAGCTTGCGGCCGTGATGCCGGTCGATCAACTCGAAGCATTTGCGAATGGCTGTCAACATGCCGAGAGCCAGACAATCGACTTTCAGCAGGCCGAGCGCATCCAGATCGTCCTTGTCCCATTCGATGACGGTGCGGCCGGGCATCGCCGCGTTCTCGATCGGGACCAATTCGCAGAGCGGCCC
>CAYSHJ010001000.1:0-3498 GCA_964430385.1 uncultured Planctomycetaceae bacterium | reverse complement strand
GCTCTTCTGTCAACGCTTCACCCACCCTCTCGCGAGAGTCGGCGCATGACTCGAAGCCGAACTGGTTCGCTATTCCTTCGTTCGTGCAGAACTTTCATCTGCTACTCTCTTCCGGCTTTTACCGGCGCTTTCCCTGACCCCTTTTGCCTGCTCTTGCATGGTAAATACCACGGCGCATAGACCGGTCCGGGCTGTCTTGTGTTAGACTGTGGCCGGCCGACTCGCATCTCGCGGAAACGGCGGCCGGACAATGACAGAGGCGAAATCATGACGACGATTCCGTTTCATTTGACCGGAGAAGCGCTCTGGCGGCGCATGGGGCGAGCTGTGGAAAAAGTTCAGGAACGATTGGAACGCACGGCGCGAACTCTGGAGCAAGCCGGGATTCCGTACGCCATCATTGGCGGCAACGCCGTGCGAGCCTGGGTGGCTCAGGCCGATGAAGCGGCGGTGCGCACCACGCGCGACGTGGACATTTTATTGCGGAGGACCGATTTTCCAGCCGCGAAAGCGGCGATGGAGGCCGCGGGCTTCGTGCATCGCCACTCGGCCGGGATGGACATGTTTCTCGACGGCCCGGATGCCAAGGCTCGCGACGCCGTGCATGTGCTGTTCGCCGGTGAACGAGTCTTTCCGGATGACCCGATCGCAGCACCGGACGTCCTCGAGTCCGAAGATATTCAGCACCACCGGACGATCGCGCTCGAAGCACTCGTGCGAATGAAATTGAATTCGTTTCGCGACAAAGACCGCATGCATGTGCGAGACATGATCGACGTGGGGCTGCTGGATGAATCCTGGTGTGCTCGCCTCGCCCCGGAACTCGCCGCGCGGCTCAAGGAATTGCTGGACAATCCCAACGGCTAGATCAAGGGTCGTGCGTTCCAATTTCAGAAGAGTCGTGCCCCGATCGGTTCACCCCCACATGCGTGGGGACTGCACCAACCGCTTGTATCACGAGGGTGGCAGGAGCACGAGATGCAGCCCTTCGAGATCGACGAATTGGCGAGTCGGATCGCCGTGCGTGCGAATGGTCTTGTGGCTGATCGTCGTCCCCGGCCCCAACAACAGAGCCGCCAAGTCCGCCGCCGGAATCGGCACGCGCCCCAACTGCGTCACATACGCAATCGAGTTCTGCTCCTGCTCGATGTGCCCATGTTCGACATACAGCCACCCCAGCCGATCGCTGAAACGAGGCAACTCGGTCAAATCGCGAATGCTCATCGCAAACCCTCCCCACAAATTTTGGCGAGCGGGGCGGCGTCAGCCCCCCGGTGGATCGAACGTCAAATGGCGATTCACGAACCGAGGGGCTGACGCCACCCCGCTCGCCTGGATCATTTTTTCAACCGTTCAGTCACATCGCGCAATGCTCAACAGCCCAAACCCAAACCCCTTCGCGCTGCCGATGCCTTTGGCGAGTGCTGTCGCAAATGCGGCGGCATCAGTGACTCGCAGATGTCCGTGAAAGCTGACGACATCCCAGTGTCGATTGGCCGCTCCTTTCAGGCTCGCTGTTTGGCGACCGACTCGCTCGATACCGAGTGACTCGTGAATGATCTCGAAGCCACCTTTATCAGCATGACGAGCGATCCATGCAGCCAGCGCGGCGTCATCTCGCAAGGGGACGCGAGCCCCTTTGCGGCCTTCAGGACCATCCGCCGCCAGTCGCTTCGTTGGGTTCGCTTCCACGTTGAAAGCCAACTCGATCCCAGCGACGAAACCGCTCGTGTCGAGCACATGTGGTGAGGGAACTCGATCAACCAGCCAGCCAGCATCTCGGAAAGCTCGCCCCCAATCCGGCGCGATGCGAGATCGCACGAGAATCTGCGCGATCGCGCCATCCTCGATCCGAAAGAGGAAGCCCCCTTCGTCGCGAGTGACTCCGTAACCCGCCGCCGCGAGCTGTCCCCCCGGTTCAGGAAACGCCATCGACAACCGCTGGTGGACGTGATGCCGATTGGACAGCCAACGATTTCCTGGTGCATCGCCGGGAAAATGGCTGCCGGCTTTGAGCGGGATGATCAACTCGATCAAGACGGGCGGATCGCTCAGCACACTCATCAGCGCCGTCGGTCCTGGATGAACCAACGGACGATCTGAGTTCGCCTGTCTGCGACGCGCTTCACGAGCTTCTTGGATGCGATCTCGCCAAGCGGGATTAACGGGGTCAATGCGCGTCAGGCCGAAACCGTTTTGATACTCCAACATCGTGACGGCGGCATGGCACTCTTCCGATTGCTGAAAACAAAGAGACCTGACCCCTTCCCTTTTGCAGCCGCTTCCTGCAAGAGTTGGAAGTGCAACTCGTCGAAGGTGACAACAGCGCGATGGCCGACCTGTTCGACCCGCCGCACGCGAAGCGTGTGCTCGGAGCGTTCGGCGTCGCGTACCAAGCGTTGCCGCCGCACGCCAAGGACTGGTCCGCCGAGCAGCGTGACTTCATCGAGCAATCGGTCGCCGGCTTGGCGACGGAAAACAAAATCATTTCCGTGCGCTTGGCGTTGTTCGCCGAGATGGTCAAATCGAAACCGTGGACTCCCGCGACGCTCAAAGCCATCGGCGGAGTCACCGGCGTCGGCGTCACATTCCTGGAAGAAACCTTTTCCGCCAGCACCGCCAAGATCGCCTACCGCACTCACGAACTGGCCGTTCGTGGCGTGCTGAAAGCCTTGCTTCCCGACAGTGGCACCGACATTAAAGGCCATCAAATTTCCCGCGACGCATTGCTGTCCGCCAGCGGCTACGCGCAACGTCCCCGCGACTTCGACACGCTGCTGCACATTCTCGATCGCGACTTGAGATTGATCACGACGGTGGAGGAGAGTTCAGTGTCGAGAGACGAGAGTCCAGAGCAAGACAGAGATGCCGAATTGCCTGTCTCTCGACTCTCGACTCTCAACTCTCGACTTTCCTACCAGCTCGCCCACGACTACCTCGTCCCGTCGATCCGCGAGTGGCTGACGAAGAAGCAGCGCGAGACGTGGCGTGGCCGGGCGGAGCTGCGGTTGGAGGAGCGCTCCACGCAATGGCATCGCACTCGCGAGCGGCGGCACATGCCGTCGTTGTTTGAGTACGCCTCGATTGTCGGCGGCGTCCCGCGTCGCAAGCGCACGGTCGAGCAGCGACGAATGATGCGCGCGGCGACTCGGCATCACGTGCTGCGTTGGGGATCGCTGCTGGTGCTGTTGGTCGCGACGGTGTTCGGCATCGAACGTCACTTGTCCGAGCGTCAGCGTCTCGCCGACGATCGCACAGCCACCGCGCGCATCGACGTGCTCGCCAACGCCACGGCGGACGGTGTGCCATTCACGATCGATGCACTCGAACCGCTGCGTGAGATCGCGATTCCCAAGCTCCGGATGTTGGTGGCTGACCCGCAAACCAAGCTGTCGCATCGTCTGCACGCGGCCTACGCACTGGCAGCATTCGGCGCCGATGCCGTCTCCCTCTCCCCCGCATCGGGGGAGAGGGCCGGGGTGAGGGGGCTGTCTTCAG
>CAYSHJ010000999.1:0-3476 GCA_964430385.1 uncultured Planctomycetaceae bacterium | reverse complement strand
GATCGCCGACTCGCTCAAGCCGCTGCAAGGCCGGTGGGTGGTTGTGTCGAGCGAAGGAGCTGCTCTCGGTTCGGCCGCATTGATCTCAGGGTCTGGCGGCAGTCCCTTCGGGCCCGCCGTTCCGGGCGCAGCCGGTGGCGGTCCCATGTCTGCTGGAGGTGGGATGAGTGGGTTTGGGATGAGTAGCATGGGAGCGAACTTCGCCGTGCCGTCGCTGCAATGGATCGAGTTCGCGGCCGAGCAGGTCGTCGTTTTTGATGGCCGCGAAGCAAAACTCTTTGCCGAGTTCTCCGAGGATGGCGAGCCGAAGCAGCTCTCATTGAGACATTATTCCGAACAGCTACCTGCTGCGGTGACTGTTTGGCGGAATGGCATCTATCGACTCGATCGTGACCGGCTCATCATTTGTTGGACGAACCACAGCCAACCGGTACCGACGGAGTTCGCGGGAGACATCCAGCAGGGCGTGCAATTGCTCGTGCTGCGGCGCGAGTGGAATCCTCCACCCGACTTCTCACTCCCCGGCGACACACCGCCCGTACCGCCGCGAGCCGTGATCCCGTTCACAGCCGACGAGGCCCAACGCTTTCAGGTCGCTTGGGCACGCTCGGCCAACGTACCCGTCGAGACCACGAACTCGCTCGGGATGAAACTGCGAGTGTTGCCGCCAGGGGCTTTCGATCCCACGGGTACCAAGGCTTTTAGCAAGTCCCCGATGCTGCCAATCGTCGCGGGCTTTTCACAGCCGATTTACATGGCGACTCAGGAAGTCACCGTCGCTCAGTTTCGCAAGTTCGTCGAGGCAACTCAGTACGAGACGATCGCCGAACGGTTCCCGCCGGAGTTGGGCTCCGAGCGGCGGACGTGGCAGCATCCCGGGATCGTCCAGGACAGTGATCAACATCCCGTCGTGCGTGTTTCCTGGCAGGATGCTCAAGCCTTCTGCCGCTGGCTGAGCGACACTGAGCAGCAACAGTATCGTCTGCCCACAATCACCGAATGGGCGTTCGCCGCGCGAGCCGGCTTGGCATCAACCGCGTCTCTCAAGCTGCCGCACAATGCTCGCCTGCGATTCTTCGACACGACTGCTCCCGTCGGCGGCGACAACGCCAATTTGTTTGGCCTGCATGACATCTTTGGCAACGTCAGCGAATGGACCAACGACAACTTGGGTGCTGACAATCCGGATGCATTATCTCCTCAGGATAAGAACCATCCGCCACAGCCGTTCTTCATGAGGACCGCGCTGGGAGGTGGCTACCAGAGTTCGCGGAAACGAGAGGACAACGGGAGGGAGGAGTGGATGTTGTTGCAAGTCTTCGGAACCGCAGATCATGAAGACGATGTTGGCTTTCGAGTGGCTCGCGTCATCACCCGCGACGTCGAGGTTCTCTCCGGCTCATGGCCGCACGTTAAAGGACTGATCGCAACTTCAACACATGCCGCGATCCCATTCAATGCCGATCGCACGAAGACGTCCGAACCCAAGACACCGCCGGATGACTTCGCCAAAGTCCAGCAGGCTTCTCGCCCCGTGGTCGCCATTCGTGGTTTGGTTCCGATGAGTTCGTTCACCATTGTCCCGAACTTCGTGGACTTCGAGATTGAACGAGGTAATGCGAGCAATGAAGACGCCAACGCGAAAATCGAACCTGGATCCAAGATCTCCTGGAAAAAAGTCGATCTGGCGAACACGCTCAAAGTTCTTGATGAGGCCGCATTGGTCGATTCCGATCCGATTCCTGCATTGCTGCGAAATCCCGTCTTCACTTCTCCATTGCCGGTGCGAGCCGACTCGCCGTGGCCAAAGGACTTGATCACGCATCCGCGTCTGCCGCTCACGCCGCCGAAATCGAAGTACGAAGGTCAGCAGGCACTTTTCCGATTCTTTGACTTCGACGTCGCGTCAGGGAATCAATATTCCTATCGCGTCCGATTGAAGTTCATGCCGACCGGTAAGCAGAAACAGGAAACGGTGCTCTTCACGCCTTGGTCCAGCAACTCGAATTGGGCGGCGGTCGAAGAATTGCGTGACAAACAGGAACGCTGATTTCCGCTGATCTTCACTAATTCCAGCAGCCCATCAGGGGTGATTAACGCGGATTAGCGTTCCAAATTTGCTCCTTTGAGATCGGTTGAGTTTCCAGCGACGGAGATTGTTCGTGACCAGACTTCTTTGATTTCGACACCGCTCCGTTGCTGCTCTCGCATTTGGTCTCCCAAATTCAGAATCCGCTCGACAGCGTCAGCGTGCGAAACGCCTTGCACGTGAATGTTCGAAATCAAATTTCGCCGAGCGTCTGTGTGTCCCGATCGAGGTCGATAGGCCAGATAGGCCGACAAACTTTCGGCCGTCGCGAGACCCGGACGCTCGCCGATCAACAACACGACGACCGTCGGATCAAGCAGCTCGCCAATGTCATTCAGCACGCCGACGCGGCAGTAGCGGATGACGAACGGTTGTCCGACTCGCCAACCGCGCCGACTTGCCTCGTTCAACAAGTTTGGCAGCAACATGGGAACCTGAGTCGCGACCGCCGTTGATGACAAACCGTCACCGATGACGATTTGCAGGTCCATATTCTTTGAACCGGATTGCTGGAGACGATCGCTCGCTGCCAAGTTCAAACGCCGTCCGAGGTCTGGCCGCGCGAGGTATTCCGTTTTCGATCGAGCTTCTGTCTGCACCTCGAACAATCCGAATTGCCGCACGAACGGCTCGCCAAAATCGCGGAGCAGATCGAACTCAGTACGCACGGCATCCACCGCGGCGGCATGATCGCGTCGCAGTTCCAGTGCAGTCGCCGTCCGATACGACACGCCGGATCGACCGACCCACAACCGCGCGGGCGTGTGCTCCGACCACGTCAAAAGACGCGATTCACCGGCCGGCGTCACGACCGGATCCGTGGTGAAACCGGCGAGGTTACTTGGCGGCAATATGGAGTGGCCCTGATCAACTTTTCCGGCATCGCCGGTTTCCATCCTCAGACCTCCGCAAGAATTCGCGTCCAGCCTGTCTTGTGGTTCACGCGAGGAGTATAACTCAACCTCGAACAAGCGGCCCCACTGGGCTTGCCCCAGTGGCTCGCGGGTTTTTGCACTACCCGCGACTGTCAACCATGTCCCCGAACACTGTCAACGATGTCCCCGGTCCATACAACAAGGTCGGTGGGGGTGCAGGACTTCGCTAATTTGAGGTCCAGCGGAAAGGTGAGGTCACCATGAACCGATTGAGTCTTCTCAAATCTCTCCTTGGCATCGTCGTCGCGTGCGGTTTGAGCCAAACGGCGTTCGCGGGGCGCGGGCACGGCGGTGGCGGTCATCACGGCGGTGGCGGTCATCACGGCGGCTTCGGCGGTGGCGGTCATTATTCCGGTGGGCACTACCACGGCGGTGGCCACTACCACGGCGGTGGGTATCGAGGTGGGTACGGCGGTTGGGGCTCTGGCGGCTGGGGCTACCCTGGCCGTGGA
>CAYSHJ010000998.1:0-9961 GCA_964430385.1 uncultured Planctomycetaceae bacterium | reverse complement strand
GACGCCACCCGTGCCTAAGCCCGTGGTGTCCGTGTCCACGCTCGCCGCCAGCGTGCCGCCCAGCGTGTTGCCCACGTCCGCAGTCACGAGCGTCGTGTGTGTATCGGCCAGATCGACGTCCTCGAAGCCGACCGTCCCCGTGTCCGTCAGGTCCGGATCCGTGTCGTCTTCTGTCGCCGCACCCGTGTCATCCGCCGCCGAGATCGCCGGCGCGTCGTTGACCCCCGTGATCGTGACGGTGATCAACTGGTCGACGGTCCCACCGTTCCCATCGTCGATGGTCACCGTGAAGCTCTCGCTGACCATCTCGCCCGCCGCCAGATACTGCGTGGCGCTGTTGGACACCGTGTAGATCCAGGTCACGACGCCACCCGTGCCTAAGCCCGTGGTGTCCGTGTCCACGCTCGCCGCCAGCGTGCCGCCCAGCGTGTTGCCCACGTCCGCAGTCACGAGCGTCGTGTGCGTATCGGCCAGATCGACGTCCTCGAAGCCGACCGTCCCCGTGTCCGTCAGGTCCGGATCCGTGTCGTCTTCTGTCGCCGCACCCGTGTCATCCGCCGCTGAGATCGCCGGCGCGTCGTTGACCCCGGTGATCGTGATCGTCACGGTGGCCGTCGACGACATGCCAATCAAGTCGCAGACGGTGTAGCTGAAGCTGTCGGTGGCGGTCTCGCCCACCGCCAGGGACTCGAAGGCCCCGGCCGGGTCGTAGTTGAACTTGCCGTCGCCGATATCCGTCACGCTGCCCAGCGTCCCGGCGGTGTCGAAGCTCAACACGCTCAGCGTGTCATTGGTATCCGGGTCCGTGTCGTTGCTCAACACACTGTCGGTATCGAAAATAGTATTTTCATCCGTGGTGAAGCCGGCTCCGCTGTCGGGCAGGATGTTGGCGTTTTCGCCTGGAATGAATCCCAAATTGCCGTCGTCAATCGCTGTTGGGTTGTCATTCGCCCCGGTGATCGTGATCGTCACCGTGGCCGTGTTGCTGATCGCGTTGTGCGAGTCCGTGGCCGTGTAGGTGAAACTCACTTCGCGGGTCTCGCCGTCCGCCAAGTCTTGGAAGTCCGTGCCTGGATCAAACTCGAACGTGCCGTCACCGTTGTTGATCACCGAGCCTTCGCCTGCGCCCAACAGGCTCGTGATCTCATAGGTCAAAGAGACTGGATCATCGTCGCTGTCGACGTCGTCGGCGTCGAAGCCCATCGTCACTGGCACACCGTCTTCAACCGCCTCCACAGCCACGTCCTGAGCCGTCGGGTCGTCATTCACTCCCGTGATCGTCACCGTGACCGTGGTGCTGACCGAGCGGCGATATTCCGTGGCCGTACGCGTGAAGCTCACCTCGCGAGTTTCGCCTTCCGCCAAATCTTGGAAGTCCGTGCCTGGATCAAACGTGAATGTCCCGTTTCCGTTGTTGGTCACCGAGCCTTGACCCTCGCCCAACAGGCTCGTGATCTCGTAGGTCTCGGAATCCGGATCGTCGCCGGTGTCGACATCGTTGGGGTCGGCGTCGTCAGCGTCGAAGCCCACCGTCACGGGCGCGCCGTCTTCATCCGCCGACGCACGCACGCCCTCAAGTGATGGTACGTTGATCACAACTAGGACGACGTCGTTCCCATCACCGCCCACGTAAGTGATCGTCGCGGTTAAGCCGCTCCCCAGGAAATCTGAACTGAAGACTCCACCTTCGGTCAGTCCGTTGAAGCCTGCCGAGCCCGCCCCGAGGGTGACTGCGTCTCCCGAGCCATCCGTGTCGTTGCTGATGATCAGGAATTGATCGCCAGAGGACGGCATGAATCCACCGACCGACGAAACACTGAGCGTGGCAGTCTCGCTGATTGTCACCGACCCGGTCACATTGAGTTGATCGTGGTCGGTCGCCGCGTTGCCTGCTGTCGTGCCGCCGATCTGGACGTTGAAATTCGAGCCGCCGGTGAATTCAACAGAGCCCGAGTTCAAGATGCCGGGACTGGTACCCGGCGCGACCGTGCCACCGTCGTTGACCTGCACGACGCCCGATACAGTGCCGGTACCGCCCAGAGTGCCGCCGGAGTTGACAGTCACGTCGGCGATCGAACCCCCGATCAGAAGCGTGCCCCCGTTGATTGTCGTCGTACCCATGTAAGTGTTCGTGCCACTCAGGGTTTGTGTCCCCGTACCTGACATCGCGAGCGACACGGTGCCAGCACCGTCTTGGATCTCGCCCGCGAAGATAGCTGTGCCTCCGTGGTTGCCGACCGTCAATTCCGCCCCAGCCAAGGAACTGTTTACGATTCCGGTACCTGCCAGGGCATCGAACGCTTCCGCGTTGCCGTTCAGGTCGAGCACGGATGGGGATGTGACCGTGACGTCAGTGTCGTCGCCGATCAGGTCGGACGCACTCAGTTGGAACGTACCGTTCACCAGGTTGATCGTGCCGGTCCCGGCGGTGATCCCGCCAGCGGCCACCGACATGGTCCCGATGGTACTGAGAAATTGATCGTTGTCGCCAGACGACGAATTGGTTGTCAAATTGGCGACCGACATTTCCAGCGAATTGCCGGAGGCGCCGATCGCGCCCGAGGAGGTGATATTCAGCGTACCCGCACCGGCGATCGTCACATCCGTGCCCGTCGTTCCGCTGGTCACCGCTCCGGTGTTTAGGGTCAGAGTCTTGTCACTGGGCAAGGTCAAGCCGGTGGAAAACGTCGCGGCGCCTCCTTGAATCGTCAGATTGAAACCCTCGAGCTCAAGGTTAGTCACCGTGTCGATACTGATCGCGCCGCTCGACGTGTTGCCGACCGTGACGGTCCCTGTCGAGGCGACTCTAGTGGTCAATTCTTTATCGCTGAGGTTAAACGTCCCGGCCGCGCCGCCAATACCGATGGTGGTCGTGGGGGAAGAGTTCAAGAACGAGATGTTCCCCGCCGAGGCGTCGATTTTCCCCGCGGAAGGGAACTCGGAGAGGACGATGTCCGACGCAGTGATTGAGACCTCTCCGCCAGCAGTCGTGATCGTCTGGCCGTCAAAGTCCATCGTGAAGGCACCGAGGCCCGCGTCAATGGTGACGGATCCACCGTTCGTGGTGATGTCGGCGCTGGCATTGCTCATCGTGACACCATTACCCGCATTGATCACAACGCTGAGCTGACCGGTGCTCGGATCGAGTAAAGTACTCACCCGGATTCTGTTATCGTCAAGAGTGAACAGGTCGTCGACATTGAACGTCAGCGTCGCATTGCCGCCGGCTGCCTTGATGATGTTGTCCGTGATTGTGAGGGTTCCGGCACTGGCACCGGTGCTGGCTGTGTTGATGACGACACTGATTCCCGCATCGAGATCGTTCTCAATCGAATCTCGATCCACGTTCGCATCCGCGACGCCTGGAGTTGGTGTGAACACTCCGCCAGAGTAGGTGCCGCCGTGCGTATTACTAGTTGTGACCGTGATATTGGTGGCCAACAGCGCGCGGTTTTCCAAACTCTCGACGCACTCAAACAGTCGTCCCTGCCCCGCGCCTGAAGAATGCCGGCCAATCAGTTCACTGACGTGCCCGCGAGCCATGCGACCGCGGCTGAGGCGATTTCGCGAACGACATTGAGACCGACAATTTGTCCACAGCGATTTCAGCCAAGCGTTCATCAACATGATGTTCTCCAAGTTGCGTTTCTGGAACTTCGTGTTTCGAAAGTTAAACAATGGTCATTCGTCAGGGCTGCACTTTTTTCGCCGCTTCGCATTGGCGAGCAGCCTGGTAAGGATGACGGAAACGATTCTGGCTTCGGACGTTAATGTTGTTTCTGTGGAGTTAGTTGGCGTCGTACTGATCGTGGCCGAAGTGGCATTGCTCATCCGTCTGGTTGTCTATCAGGCAAACTGCGTGCCTTAATTCTGTTTGCTGGACGGACTCGGTGTGGGCCCATCCGCAGGCCCATTCTTGCGAAGGGGGTGAGCCGCACTTATCTTCATCGCCGCAACTCACTCAACCGAGGATGTTCGCAAAACAAGGCGGTCTTGCCGTGGTGATGGGATTGGCCATGAGGATGCGCTGGCTGTTGGTGCCGACGATGGTTGTCGGGCTAATATTCGTTCCGCGCGACGGCGCGAGCGCGGCGGAACCGGTGCAAGAATTCCTGGACGGGCTGCGGCAGCGGCAGTATTTCGATTGGGCCATGCTGTACTTGGAACAGTTACAGGATCAGCCCGATCTGCCGCAGGACATTCGAGCCATCTTGCCGTTTCAGCGAGCCATGACGCTCAGCGAGTCCGCTCGGCATTCGGTCAGCCCGGAAACGCAGCAGCGGCAGCTCGATCAAGCGCTGGAGTTCCTCGAACAGTTCACGCGTGAAAGCCCCAGGCATCCGTTCGCGGCGTCGGCCAACAGCACGCGTGCGAACATTCAGCTCAACAAAGCCCGCGTCGAGCTCGCGCAATCGCGGTTGCCGTCGAACAAGGAAAACCGCGGCGAGTACCAAGACCGCGCGCGAGAATGGATCAGTCAGGCGGGAGATATCTTTCAAAAGGCTCACGACGGCTACAAAGCGGCGTGGGAAGCATTTCCCAAATTCATCGACAAGATCGCCGAACCGGCCAGGCACGGGGCTCGGCAAAAAGCGGAAGTGGCTTACATGCGGGCGCAGTTGGACGTTGCGCTGTGCCAGTTCGAGGAAGCGCAAACGTACGACAAAGGTTCAACCAACCATCAGTTCCACGCGAAGAAGGCGGTCGAGCTGTTTCGAGGCATCTTCACGAAATACCGCGCGACGGTCGGCGGCCTGCACGCGCAGATGTGGGAAGCGAAATGCTACGAAGAGCTGGACGACCCACAGCGGGCGCTGGGCATTTATGCCGAGTTGCTCACTCATCCGCCCGACGGGCTGAGGCCGCTGCAAGATCAAGTCCGGCACTTCAAGATGATCTGTCTGAACCACGATCGCCGACGCGAGTACGCTCTCGCGATCGCCGACGCGGACGAATGGCTCGCGAAGGCCAAGCCGATTGAACAGCGTAGCCAGGCGGGTCAGGGCATCCGTTGGGAGTTGGTGGTCGCTCAAGAAAAGTTGGCCGACACTTCGGGAACGTCGCCGCTCGAACGTGAGAAGCTGCTGCGGCTGGCGATCACGCATCTCAAGTCGCTGACGAAGTGGCCGGGACCGTATCGCGATCTCGCGCAGCAACGCATTCGCGATCTGTCACTCCGCCAACGGGGCAAGGACGGTTCGGACGACCCGCGGGACTTCGATACGTCTCTCGCACTCGGTCGTGATCTGATGAAGCGAGTCGGCGAGAAGAAGACGTTGCTCGACGCCGCCGGCAACGACAAGCGGCCGCGCAAAGAAGTCGACAAGCTGCGCGCCGATTATCAACAGCTATTGAAGGAACAGATTCGCGTGCTGCGGCTGACGCTAAGTTTGGCCGACCGCCACGCGCCGCGCACCGAGGTGAATCAGACTCGGTACTTGCTGGCTTACGGCTACTACTTGGCCGACAAGCCGTACGAAGCGGCGATCGCGGCCGAGTCGGTCGCATTCAGTCCGACGAAAGACAAACACGACGAGCAGGCGGCTCTCGACGCGGCGTACCTCGGACTGGCGGCGTACATCAAGGCCTTCAATCAAGTCCCGACGGAACACAAGCCGCAACGTGAAGTCGATGTGCAGTTGATGGTGCGGCTGGCGGAGTTCATTTCGACAAAATGGCCGTCGCACGGCACGGCGAACGCGGCGCGCATGTTGATGGGCCGCACGTTCAGCCAAACCGATCAGCCGCGCCGCGCGGTCGAGTGGTTCCTGAAAGTCCCCGAAACGGCGGACATTTTTCCCGAAGCTCAAAGCGCGGCCGGACAAGCTCTGTGGCAACAGTTCTTGATGGCGTCGCTGAACGAGGACATCACGCAGCGGGCGGCGCTCGATGAGCTGACCAAGTGGCGAACCGATGCCGAGAAGTTTCTCAAGGCCGGCGTCGAGCGGACGCAGAAGAAATTGCCCGAAGGTGGCAAGACCCCGGATGAACTGGTCGCGGCGAAGACGGCTCTGGCCGAGATTCTGTTGACTTCCGGACAATATCAGCCGGCGATTGACATGTTGGACAAGCTGCCGCATTCGGTGCTGGTCGCAGTCTCGGTCGACGACCAAACGCGCCGGCCGCAGCATCCGAACATTCGCAGCGCGCGGTTTGCCTCGCATGTGTTCCAGTTGCTGCTGCGTGGTCGAGTCGGCTTGCAGCAACTCGACGCGGCGCGGGAAGTCATGGCCAACCTGGAACAACTCGCCGAACACAGCGGCGGAGCGGACGCGGTCACCGCCGTGTACGTCCAGTTGGGTCGCGAACTAGAAAAGGAACTCAATCGGCTCAAGGGCATCGGCGACACGCAGCGGTTCAACGAAGTCCGCCGCTCGTTCGAGACGTTTCTGGACGACATGTATAAGCGCGCTGATCAGAATTTTTCGTCGCTGACGTGGATTGCCGAGACGTATTATGGACTGGCGCAGTCCACGCTCGACAACGCGCGCGAATCGACAACGTACTTCGAACGAGCCGCCGCCACGTACCAGTCGATTCTGGCGCATGCCATCAAGGACAAAGAATTCGCCGACAAAGACCGCTTGGCGGGCATCCGCTTGCGGCTCATCAACTGCTTGCGGCGGCAGAAAAATTACGATCAGGCGGAAAGCCTGATTAAGACGCTGCTGGCCGAACGGCCGAAAGCCACCGACGTGCAATTCGAAGCCGCGTACTTGTGGCAGGACCAAGGACTCACGGGCAAGTCGGAGTTCCTGAAAAAAGCTCTGCAGGGCGGCACGCTCGATCGGGACAAGGTGCAAGTTTGGGGATGGACCGATCTCAGCATGCGGCTGCAGCGACTGCTCTCCGACGGTCGCCACGAGACGAAAGAGCGGTACGGCGACAAACTGTTCGAAGCCTGGTATAACACTGCCCTGTGTCGGCAGAAATTCGGGCTGACGCAATCGACGACCTCCAAGAAGCATGCGGAGTTAGAAACGGCCAAGCAAGTCATTCAGACATTCGTCCGTATCACGGTCGATTTTCCGGACGACTGGTGGAAGAAGTTCGATCGGCTGTATCAGCAGATTCAAACGGACCTCAACCAATCACCAACGCCGCTGGAACGTCCGCAAGAAATCGTGATCGTGGCGACTTCGCCGAGGACGACGGAGTCTGCAGCGTCGCCGGACGCGAAGTCAGCGGACAAGTTGAAAACAACGTCGAAGGTGACCGCCACAGTCCCGCAGACGACAGTCGCTCCGAAGACAGTCGCTCCGAAGACAGTCGCTCAGAAGTCGGATGGCGGTTCTGGCTTCGCGTATGCTGTGTTCGGTCTGTTCGTGCTCGCCGGTGGCGGCGCGGTGGTTTGGCTGGTGATGAACAGCCAGTCACGTCGGCGTCGTGTTATCGGAGGTGAGAGCGACGATGCGGCGCCGATCCTGGTGGCGAACGCCGAGTTCGTGACGCCGTCGGCCGCGACAGGCCCCGTGTACGAGATGCCGGAGTTTCGGACACCTCGCAAACCGGCGACGAGTTCGTCGACGAAAGCCTCGACAACCGGCAAACCCGTACCCAACCAGCCCGAGAAAATGCCCAAAGGAAAAACTCGGAAAGATTGACGCGGTTAGACTTCTGTGATTTGTGATTTCAGATTTGAAATTCGAGATTTGACATTCGCCCTTTGGAAGCCTCACGATGAAGACCAACCACTTCAACCACAGCATCATCCGACAGATCGTTATCGCCATTGGAGCGTTCGCGCTCTGGGCATCGCCGCTGTGGGCGATCGATACGGTCACGCTTCGCAGCACGGGCAAGTCGGTGCTCGGGGAAATCGGGGCCATCAACCGCACCGAAGTGACCATTAAGCCGAAGACGGGTGAGGCGATCAAAGTTCCGGCCAACGACATCGCCACCATCAAGTGGGAGGGCGAGTCCGCGAAGCTTGGATTGGCTCGCAGCGACGAAGAGGGAGGTCGGCTCGAGAAGGCGCTCGATAGCTATCTCGAAATCGCCAAGGACGCGAAGTCGGGGAATATGAAGGCATGGATGGAGTTGTTGATCACTCGCGTTTCGGCCAAGCTCGCGCTGGATGATCCGTCCAAGATCGACGATGCCGTTAAGAGATTGGAAGCCTTCACGAAGTCCTACGCCGATCACTTCGGCTACTTCGACGCCACGAATCTCTTGGGACACCTCTACGTCGCCAAGGGAGATTTCCCCAAAGCTCAGCAGGCTTTCGAAAACTTGGCAAAGGCTCCGTGGAACGATTACCGCACGGCGGCCAAAGTTTCGGTGGGCAAAGTGCAACTCAAGCAGAACAAAGTGGAAGACGCCGCGAAGTCATTCGACGATGCCGCCGCCGGCAAAGCGGAATCGGACGCCGAGAAGGCTCGACGCAACGAGGCTCTCGTGGGCAAAGCGGCCTGCCTGGTGAAGCAACAAAAGAACGATGACGCCATGAAGCTGATCGACGAGGTGATCAAAGCCGCGTCGCTCGATGAACCGCGCGCGATGGCCGAGGCGTACAACCTGCAAGGGGATTTGTTGCAGGCTCAAAACAAATTGAAAGAGGCTGCGATCGCCTACCTGCACGTGCCGGTTTTGTTTCCCAAGGAGAAGGCCGCTCACGCCGAAGCCTTGTATCACCTCCACAAGATCTCCGGTTTGATCGGTCAGCCCGACCGAGCCACCGAAGCTCGTGAAGATCTGCTGGCGAACTTTCCGAACAGCGAGTGGGCCAAGAAACTGGGCGAAGCCGCACCGGCGGCGACGGACGGCGCGGCGAAGTAAGTCCAGGAATCGCAAACAGCTCATGGAGATGATGATCTTGGATTGGCGGACAAAGAAGGTGGCTCGCGGGCGTCGGTTGGATTGGCTGGCCGTAACGCTGATGGCTCTCGTAGGCGCGTGGCTTTGTTGCGGGGCGCCGGCGTGCGCCTATCAAGAAGCGGGCTCCGGAGGCGCGATGGAGGAAGAGTCCGATACCGCTGGGACCGAGAAGTCCGCGAAGAAGGCAGCCGTGGCGGAAGAACCCGCCGAAGCTCCCCTGGAACAGAAGAGCTTCCTGAAATGGTTGATCGACGCCTCCGGGCCGTTTGGCGGACTTATCTTCCTGGAGTCGTTCATCATGGTGGCCGTCATCATCATGTGCATTCTGCAAATTCGGCGTCAGAACTTCCTGCCGCCGGATTTCATCGAGGAGTTCGAGGCGAAGCTGAATGCGCGCGACTACCAAGGAGCATACGAGTGCGGCAAGCGCGACGAATCCATACTGGCCCGCTTGCTGGTCGTTGGGATGACGAAGTTGCAGAAAGGCCCCGATGCGGCGCAGAAGGCGATGGAAGAACTCGGCAGCGACGAGGCGATGGGGTTGGAACATCGGCTGAGTTGGATCGCATTGATCGCTACCACAGCTCCGATGCTGGGATTGCTCGGCACGGTACAAGGTATGGTGCAAGCGTTCGAGGTCATCGCTCGCACGGCCACTCAACCCAAGCCGTCTGAACTGGCGGAAGGGATCATGCTGGCGCTCGTCACCACGCTCGAAGGTTTGATCGTGGCGATCCCGGCGATGATCTCGTACAGCCTGCTGCGGAATCACCTCACGCGATTGATGTTCGATGTCGGCATTCTGAGCGAGCAGTTGATCGGTCGCTTTCAGACGCGCCCGGCCGCCGCCGGCGGAGCGGCTCCCGCGACGGCACCGGCCGAGCCGCGCGTCGGTCCTCCGTGAGATCGTGGAGTCACCTGCATGAGATTCCGTTCGCCGCCGATGCCCAGCGCTGAAATGGACATGACACCCATGATGGACGTGGTGTTTCAGTTGATCACGTTTTTCATGATGGTCACGAACTTCGAGCAGACGCAGGCGGACGAGCGTGTGAGACTTCCCGCGGACGCTCTGGCGAAGCCGCCGGAAGTCAACGTCGAACATGAACTGGTCGTCAACCTCGGCTACAAACGGAGCAAAGAC
>CAYSHJ010000997.1:0-3356 GCA_964430385.1 uncultured Planctomycetaceae bacterium | reverse complement strand
CGCCGGAAGCGGCGGACCGCGGAAAAACAGGGCGCTCAAGGAGAGCGCCGCTGCCGTTAGCCAACCGTCGGATTCACCATCCGGGCAAGCCGGATGGGGTCTTGCTCATTGGCCGCGATTCCTCGATCAAAGTCGTCGGGCGACCACAAACTGCGCAAGTTCAAAACTTGCGCTTCGGGCTAGTGTCAGTTCATGAATCATCTGGTCTAATGCACCAGGATGAACTCGCTGGAGTTCAAATAGGCCCAGAGCGCGTCTTGCCAGCCGGCAGCAGAACGGGCGGAAGCGATTGCTCCCTCGTGGACCAGCCTGCGGATCGCCTGCTGCTCTTTTGGCGAGGGGAAGCGGGTGAGCGTGGCCAGGCAGAGCCGCTTGATCTTCTCAGTTTCCGCATCGCGGTTGTGGATCAATTTTTCGAGAAAAGTTCCGCGATCGAGACTCAACGCGTGCTGAGTCAGCTCGCTGTTCATCATCAGCAGCGCCTGTGTGATGCTGCTCTCGAACGTCACCGATTCGTCGTTTTCGTCCGTTTGAAACGCATGCACAAACTGCTGCAACCACTCGTGACGTCGGCGTTCGTGATCGCCCGATTCGAGCGGTGTCTTGTCGGCTCCGGTCGCCAGCAGCAATGAATCGTACAACTGCTCGGCGGTCATCGCCTTGACGTACACACGACTGAATAGCGGTGCCGTCCCCGAGGTTGGGTCGTCCTGTTCGTTCGATTTGCCGAAACGGCTGGTTCGTTGATACGCATCGCTAAGACAAATCCAGCGAATGAGTTGTTTGGTGTCATAACCGCTGGCGACGAACTCGCGCGACAAATGCTCCAACAACTCGGGATGACTGACCGGACTGTGCGGCCCCATGTCATCGACCGGGCGAGTAAAGCCGCAACCGAAGAAATGGTCCCACATCCGGTTGACGAGGGCTTCCGCGATGAGCGGCTTGTCGCCGGAGGTCATTAGCTTGGCGAGTTCGTGCCGACGGTTTGTGTTGGCATCCGTGCTGACGGCCACTCCCTCGAACCGCGGCACAGTGGCCTGCATCACGCCGCGTCGCGTTTCAAAGATCGTCTCGCCTCCGACCGGCCTTGTCTCCAATCCGGCAACAGACGGTCCCATTTTTCCAGTTCGTGTGTCTCGATGCTCCGACCGAACAACGGAGGTCTGGTGGAAAAAGCTATTAAACGCCCAAAAGCTTTCTTGCTTCCAATCGTTAAACGGGTGGTCGTGACACTGCGTGCAAGCGATCTGACGTCCCAAGAAGACGCGCGAAGTGATTGCTGTGGCCGGCATCGCCGAATTATTCAAATGAGCGAGCAGGAAATTGGTCGCGCCGTTTTCTTCGACGTTCCCTTCGGCCGAAATGAATTCGGTGACCATTTCGTTCCACGGCCGGTTACGAGCAAAGCTCTCACGTAGGAATTTCTTCAAAGCCGAACGATTGATGTCGCGCGAGTCGGATCGTCCGACCAGCAAGTTGGTCCAGACCGCGGTCCAATTGCGAATATAGGCCAGATCGTCCAGCAGCGAATCCACCAGCCTTTCGCGCTTGTGTGGATCGCGGCTTGCCAGAAAATGCTCGGCCACGTCAACCGGCGGAATATGGCCGACGACGTCGAGGTACACTCGCCGCAACCACTCGGCGTCGTCCGCGGCCGGAGACGGTTCGACACCCTGCAGCTTCCACCCCGCCGCCAAGTGCTCGTTGATCACCGTAACGACCGTTTGGACCGAAACACTCGAGGCGCTGGCGGCGGATTTGCTCGCGACAGCAGCCGTCGTCGTTCGTCCATCGTTCGCACGAATGTCGTCCTGCGAGTTTTGTGGCGTGTCATTTCGGGAAACGGGAACGCTTGTGGCCGCATCCGTCGACAGCGCGGATTTGGCAGACAAAGTATTGTCACGAGTGATCTTCACCGGCTGATTGACAGGCCCGTGTTCACTGGCGGGATTCGATTGGTCGACCTTGTCGTGGTGAACCAAGCCAGGCTGTCCCTGGTGGACGACAGGAACGTCTCGGTTCGCGTCAGGGCGATCGCTCGGTCCTATGTTCGTCAATTGAGTTCGATCCGACGGAGAGAACCAACGTCCCGTCAAGAACGACAGAGCGGCGACTGCAACGACAGCCGCAGCCATCAACCACCAGCCAATCGGCATTCGCTTTGTCGAGATCGGTTCCATCGAGCCAGATGGCGATGAAATCGTGGTCTGGCTCGCTTGAGCCGCGACATTGCCGGCGACGTCCCCGTCGTAGGCCATGTTCCAGTACAACGTGCCGTGCAGATCGAGGTACGCCAGATACGTTAGCCGGGCCGCTGCGTCGCGCAAAACAAGCTGCTCCAGTCGCCGCGCGTCTTCCGGCGTGAGCCGGTCCTCGCACAACGCTTCGAGCCACTCGAAGAGTTCGGGCTGTGATGTCTTGTCTTGCGGCGTCATGTGGTTCGCACGTCTGCGGTCAGCCGGCGCGTCACGCAGTCAAACAGGCCTTTACGAATCCGGCCGATTGACTGATAGACCGAATTCGTCGGTCGGCCCAGCCGTTCAGCCACTTTCAAACCATTCTCGCCGGGAGCGTATCGTTGTTGGATCAGCTCGCGGTCGTCTTTTCTTAACTTACGAAGGCATTCCACTAACGCTTCCCGACGACGTTCAAATTCTTCGCTGACTTCGATCGCCGCTTCAGCCACGTTGATCAAAAATTCGTCGCTGAATCTTATTCGCCCCTGTCGCTGTCGATCGCGGAACTTCAAAATTTCGTAGCTGGCAATCTTTCCCGTCCAGGCGAAGAAGTTCGTCCCTGGTTGAAACTGTGAAAACTTGCTCCAGATGATGACGTTCGTGTCTTGCAGAATTTCCTCGGCATCGGTCGGGTTCGACACCTGTGCCAGAATGAACAAAAACAATCGGCGCTGGGATTTCGTGAAGAGCTGCACAAACTCCGCAGACGGCACCCGCTCCATCGTGCCGGCATCTTCCGCCATCGAATCATTCGTCAAAAACTCAGCCATGTTTGTTGTCGTTAGCTGATCAGTTCGGCGATCGGAGCGGCACCGTCGGCAAGCTTCATCGGCCGGCCACGTTTTGAGGTGTGGACGGTCGTCGTCGGAATGCCGAGGGCATGACACGCGGTCGCCCAAATGTTTCCGGGCAGATACGGCTTCGTGTCACAGGTGACGCCATCTTCATCCGTCGCACCGACGGCCAAGCCACCTTTGAGTCCGCCACCGCCGATCATCACGGACCAACTGGCCGCCCAGTGATCGCGACCAACGTCTTGATTGATGCGCGGCGTGCGACCAAACTCGCCCATCCACACGACCACGACGTCCTTAATCATCCCACGATCCTTCAGGT
>CAYSHJ010000996.1:0-4015 GCA_964430385.1 uncultured Planctomycetaceae bacterium | reverse complement strand
GTGACGAGCGGCTGGCACCCCGCATTGGCCGCGACATTAGCGAGGGCTTCGGCGCTGCCGCGTGTCGTTGCGACCAGAGCCGACGCTGCACGCACGACCGAGCGCTGCATGCGACGTTGCAGCCAACGAGACCACACGCCGTGGCGTTTATTCTCCCCATAAGTGTTGCTGATGTCCCATTCGTCACGGTAGTCGAGCACCAGCGGCAGTCCGGTCCGGCGGCTTAGTTCGGCCCCAACCAGCAGCGACGAAAACGGCGGCGCGGTGACGAAGATCGCCTCGTACTTCCCTTCCGACAAAGCTCGCGATCCCGCCTTGACGGCTTGGTGTTGCCACAAGATCTGCGGATCGGGTTGCAGGCAGACATTGGCCACCGCGCGCAGCGCCTTCCGAATGAAGGATCTCACGGCGGCGAGTTTGCTCGGCAACACGCCGCTTGGACAGGCGGCTTGTTCCGTGGCCTCCGAAGTGCCGGCCGAGAACACTCGCTTCAGAGCGTAGCCGGGTTCGAGCGTCCTGGCTTTGACGATCGTCGTCTGTGGCGGAATATCCGTAAGCAACGATTCATCAAAGACCGGTACCGAGGGATTTTCGACGGTGAGGACCGTCACATCCCAACCGAACTCAGGCAGATACTTCACGAATTTCGTGACCCGCTGGACGCCCGCGCCGCCCACTGGCGGAAAGACGTACGCGACGACAAGCACGCGCGGGTTGTGGTTCGTAAAAGGCAGTATGGACATTGGAAGACGACTTTCCGCAATCAAGGGTTGCAGTTTGAACGTCGGACCGAGGTCTCTCGGCGCGGCAATGCGGTTGTCACAATGAGTCTCTGCTGGCAGCTCACCCCGCACACTCCGTAGCACCTGGGTCAATTCTTGGGCCGACTGCAACCAAGAGCGGCTCGGCAGCGCTTTCGCGGCGGCGGCGTAGTCCTGATGCAGTACTCGCTCGATCGCCTGAGCCATTGTCGTGGAATCACCGATCGGAACGCATTCCGCGAATGGCGCTCCACCACGCGAGTCGGCGATTTCGCGCACGCTGCCGACGTCGGTCGACACGAACGGTCGGCCGCATGCGAGCGATTCGCGCAAGACATTGGGCAATCCTTCGGACCAACTCGACAACACCGACAGATTGGCCGCGCGATACCAGTCGGGAAGCTGCCAGTGTTGTATCGGACCCACCAGCCGCACGTGGTCTTGGAGACCGCGGCGA
Organism: uncultured Planctomycetaceae bacterium; assembly: GCA_964430385.1. Taxonomy (GTDB): domain Bacteria; phylum Planctomycetota; class Planctomycetia; order Planctomycetales; family Planctomycetaceae; genus CAYSHJ01. The sequence continues at coordinate 2,797 of CAYSHJ010000996.1, read as the reverse complement.
AAGACGTCGCGTACCACGGCGTCACGCACCGGGCCGTCTCCCACCAAGAACAGCAGCACGTTTGGGACGCGCTGTCGCAACTGGTCAATCGCCGCAATCAAAACATCCAGCCCTTTGACGTCAACCATGCGACCGACCCACAGCAACAACGGCCGGTCGGCCGGCAACGACAACAACTGGCGAGCCTGTTGCATGTCGCCCGGATGAAACCGCTCGGTATCGACGCCTTGATAGATCGTGACGACTCGCTCGGGAGGGACACCCAACTCGAGCACTTTTTGACGAAGCCCTTCGCTGACCGTCGTGACTGCATCAGACTCCATCAGCACACGCACCACCTTACGGCGGCGTGCGGCGGACTTCGTCAGTAGCAAGACATCCGAGCCACCCACGTTCACGATTGCCGGAACGCCGATTTGTCGAGCGGCTCGCAATCCCACTTCGCCGTCCGGGTGAGCCCAATAACTGACGATCGCCTCGGGACGAAACTCGTCGAGCACGCCGTCGAGGTGCTTGCGCACCGAATGCCACATCGCCGTGCCGAAGTATTGGCGACCGACCTTAGGGACGTAGAAGAACGTTGGATACGAAGCGTCGATGCCGAACGCGTCCGATACGCAGTGGTTGCCTGAGGCTGCCTCGTGGCGAGGTTGGCGGTGTCGCCAAACGTCCCAGAACGACTGCGGCGCGACGACGCGAACTTCATGCTCGGCCGCCAACGCACGGCACAGCTCCCCATTGAACGTGCCGGTCACGGGAGCCATCGCGTGCGGAAAGATCGAACTGAAAAACAGGATTCGCATGTTGCTTTCCGTTTTAGGCGTCCGCCCCATTCGTCGTCCCGTCTTCAGGCGGTTGCTTCCGTCTGAAGCCGGCACGACGAACCAACTCGTCGTACAACGCCTCGTAACCGGCCACCATTTGACGAATCTCAAAGTGCTGTTCGACACGTTTTCGACCGAGCAGACCCATAGCGGTCCACGCCTCGCGTTCGTGACACATCTCGACCATCGCGTCCGCCAACGCCCCCGGATTGTGATCGGGAACCAAGCGGCCAGTGTGGCCATCGACCACGATTTCTGGATTTCCTCCGACGGACGTTGTCACGACGGGTAGACCAACCGCCATCGCTTCGAGCAGCGTCAGCGAGAGGCCTTCACTCCGCGACGACGACACGAAGAAACCGGACTTCGCCAGCAAGTCGGGCACGTCATGCCGCTCGCCCAGCAACTCGATGTGCTCGCGCAACGAGAGTTCGTCGATCAATCGTTCGAGCGTCGTGCGTTCCGGACCATCACCGACAATCCGCAAGCGGAAATCCGGCACGTGTTGCAAGACAAGCCGCACGGCTTTCAACAGCGTCGGCAAGTCCTTGCCCACCGACAGCCTTGCGATGGAGATTGCCGTCGGCTCGATCATCGGCCCGTGATACGCGAAGCGATCCAGGTTGATGCCGTTCCAAATCGCGATGATCTTGTCCGCCGAACTTGGATCTTCTTGACGGCACATCTCGGCGGCATCATGCGACACGCCGACGACACGATGCGTCAGTCGGTTGGCCATTCGAAATTGCCATCTCGCCTTCCAGCCCATGCCGCAGCCTTGGCCGTGCTGCGTGTTCACGACCACAGGTACGCCCACCAGCTTCGCGGCGAGTGCTCCATAAAAATGAGCGAACGTGTTGTGCGTGTGGACGACCTGAATCCGTTCCGAACGCAGCAACTTCGAAAGTTCGATCACGGTACTCAGCTTGCGAATCTTCAAACTATCGTTGAGCACACGCGCCGAGCATCCGGCCGCGCGAAGATCGGTTGCCGGCTGTCCATCACCTGAAAAAGCCACGAACTGCATCGCGAAACGACGTCGATCATGAAACCGACTAAAGTCGACCAGCAGCCGTTCCAGCCCGCCGGTCAGCAAGCACATGCTCACGTGACAAACGCGCGCGACGTCGTCCGGTGCGCGGTTCTGAGGATCTGCGACACTCACGTCGCAGGGGCTGAGAGGCTGACTGGCAAGGCTCGGCATGATTGCGGATTTCGGATTTTGGATTTTGGATTGCTGATGGCGTCCACGAACCCTCAAACAAGCGACTCCGCCGACCTTGCGTCGGCGGTTTACGGGTTTCTGCACTACGAGGCAGTCGAATTCGAGGGGATTTCAAGTAGTGAAAAAACCCACGAGCCACTGAGGCAAGCTCAGTGGGGTCGCTTGTTTGAGGACGAACCCGACGCGTGAGCGACGGGCTTTCCGCCCGCGCGCACGTCGGGTTCGTGTCGTTTCTTCTGCCGGTTAACTTAGGCCACGATCGGCGTGGAATTGCTGAACTCCCCGCAGCAGTCCGTCGTTGTCTTGTCCATCAAACCAATGTATCCGTCATCACCGGCATCATCCTTTCGACCAGCCGCAATCCTCGTTCACACGACCGCCAATTCGGCTTGGCGGCCGATCACCACTTCGGCGATTTGCTCGACAGTGCGGAACTGGTCGACGTCGACCTCTGCCAGCGAAATCGGCACTTCGAACGTTTGCTGCAACTCGACAATCAAACGGACGTAGTTGAGCGAATCGAGAAATCCTTCGTTGAAGAGGTCGGTGTCGACAGCCGGCACGCGAATCTCCATGACGTCGGCCATCAGTTGCACGATTTGGTTCTGAATCAGTTTGCGGTCGAGCATGATCTAATCCTTGTTCGAGTGGTGTTTTCCGGCGCATTGTTTCGCAGCCGCTCCAGCGCGAGCTGCGGGTTATTCCAAATCTGCAACGGGCCTTCCCCTTCCAGCAGCGATAAGAAGAC
>CAYSHJ010000995.1:0-10946 GCA_964430385.1 uncultured Planctomycetaceae bacterium | reverse complement strand
ACGAGCCAACGTGAGGGTCGTTCGCGCCGCCTGAATTCCAATTCTCCGCGGGAGTGATCTGAATTCCGAGCGTGCGTTCGATGATCGCTTTCCCTCGCTTGGTAACGTCGCAAAGGATGCGGTACATGTGGGCGTCGGACTCTCCCGTTAGAGGAATTATACCGTACTCCTCCAGATGCCTCATACTTTCGATTCGCTTCATGGCTTTGTCTCCGGTGGGTGAAAAGGAACGACCGGAGCGAGTATGCCACTACTTGAGTTTGTGGTAACGAAGGCAACGGCTGAAGAAGTTGCCGGGGGATTCGATCCCCAATCTTCGATTCCAATTGCCCCATGCCTTCCCGATGGCAGCATCATCAAAGACAACGGACTTCCGCAGCTCGCGAGAAAGGCGGTTGGGTTCTCAAACTTCTGCTTGCCAAGGTGGTGGATTATTTCCTGTTCAATGGCTAACCCGTCGGTCGTGCGACTTCTCGATTAGCCAATGGGCTGAAGCGGCGGCAGTCCTTCGATTGATCGACACTCCTGACATTGCTCGTCGCCGGGTTGCATTCCGACGCAACAATTCGGCCGGGTCGGATAGATCCCGCAGCGATTGTCTTCGCCAAGGAATTGGCACCTTCGGCCACAATTGAGGATGACTGCCATGTAGTCCACGGTGATCTCCTTCACCATTTGGTCCACACTCTTGCCGGCATGGTGTCGGTCCGCGTCGATCAGCCGTGGTTCGCGGAGCACGTCGATCTCATCGCATTCGATGAGGAGATGGCCTTTGCAGCAAGCTCCGCAACTGTCGCATTCAAACTTCGGCATATCCTGAGCGTACTTGATCCCCGATCGCGCGCAAGTCCGCAGTCGCGACCGTGAAGAAATGGATGACCTCGAACATGCCGGCACAAAAACCGCCTCAGTTGAGTGTGTGCATTCTCGCGTGAGGCGGTCGCCGCCACGTCTCCGGTCGGTCGCTGGCTTCCTCATCCGTTTGGGAGAAGGGACGCGGCGTGATACCCGCGTCGAGCGCACGGTGGGACGATAGTCGGCAGAGCGACGCTACCAGACAAACACAGGCGACGTCACGGGACGCGAGAGCCGTACCGGCGTTCGGACGAAGGCCGATGTGGGGTGCAGGTTGACGAGGGACTGCCAGCGGCCGTGATGGTCGAGAAGCATGGGAGCGTGCAACGCACGCGGCTCCGCGAGCAACGTGTCCTGCGTCGCGGCGTAGACCAAGTGCCGATCGGGATTGCGGGCACACTCACGAGCAAGCCACAGGATGTGATAGGCCCGCTCCCAACTCCGGGTAAGGAACGCGACGCGAAAGAATGGTCTCGGTCCCGGCTGGCTCTGTCCCTTCCACCATGTGATGAACGCATCTTGGCACGCTTCGTAATGAATGAGTTTTGTGCGAATGCTCTGCTCGGCCCGCGAATCGACCGGCTCGGTCGATTGGTCGATCTCGAAATAGACGTTGAACGGCTTGCCGCTCTGCGTGAACTGGAAGAAACAATCGGGCCGATACTTCTGCCGGCCGGTGTCGAGTACCGCCTCGCCGTCGCCTTGAAACACCGCCATCGCCGTGCGACTCCGATGCGCCGCGGCGACAATCTGGACGATGACCTCGGCCAATGCCCACGTGTGCTGAAATCGTGAGGGAGCAATCGCCTCGAATCGTGAGCGGTGAGGCAAATCGGCCTCGGCGCCATGCAGCACGCGATAGCCCTCGGCCGTGAGCTTGTACCAGTTGATCGGCCCGCCGACTCCGTGTGTCGCCGGGAAGGCCCGCACGAACCGGGCTGCCGCGAGCGATTGCAGTCGTTCCCGCACACGGCGTTCGTCGTGGAACGCATCGCCGGGAAACGACTCGCTCGCCTTGAGAATCAGCGTCGTGGTCGCGGGCGTGTGGTCGAGCAACCGCAGCAACGCCTCGTCCCTGGCCGACAGAATCAATCGGTTTGTCATGCGTCGGAAACCAGCGTAGCATCGGCCTCCACTTTCCCACCACACCTTGCCACGGACCGGTTACGTGAACGTCGATCAGCTTCAAGCGGACACCTCGCTCACTGAGGCGGCGGCCAAGTGCGGCGTCACGCTCGACGTTCACGGCAGCGGCCAAGAAGTTCGTCTCGATTGCTCGTTCGGTTGTCAAGGTGACCACTGCGGCCGGCGTGAAATTGCCGTCAACACTGAGAATCCGCAGAAGGTCTTCATGTGCCATGCGTATCAGTGCGGCTTTCGAGGCAACCTGTTGACGCTGATGCACGGCTGGCTGACCGGCACACGCCCCACCGGCGAGAAGCTCAAGGGAGACGAGTTCCACCGTGTCAAAAACATTCTCGCAAGCGATGCGGCGATGGCGGCGAAAACAGACAGCGGCCCCCCGAAGATCACCACAAGCGAGTCCCCTGCTTCGATACCGGATCGAAACATTCCGCTCATCGAATCAGACGAGACAAAAGTTCGCGATCTGGCCACACTCGACGAGAAGTTCATCGTCGATGTCGCGACCATGCCGCCCGCCACCGCGAGCTACGTTCGCCGCCACGCCTGCCTTTCTCCTGAGTCGATGCAGAAGTGGCGCAGCGGCATCCTGCCGCTGCATGGCGGCGATGACAAACGCGGCTTCAGTTTGCGAGGCAACGTCATCTATCCCGTTCTCTCCGAAGACGGACAAATACTCGCGTGGATCGGCCGCGATCCAACCTACGAACAGAAGGAACGCGATTTCTCCCGCCTCACTCCGGCCGAGCGAACCGGAGCCACCGCACCGATGAAGCATCGCTTCCCGAAAGGCTTCCATCGCGGCCTCGAACTCTTCGGGCAACAAGCCAGTCGTCTGAAAGAGCCGGGCTACCGCGAGTCGATTGCCCGTCACGGCATCATTGTCGTGGAAGGCTTCAATGACGTGATCGGCCTCGACAATCTCGGCATTCCAGCAGTTGCGATAATGTCGAACCGCATTACCGAGCATCAAATCGAAAAGGTCGCCCGCTGGGCCAAGCAACTCGCCAATGGCAAAGTGTCGCTCCTCTTCGACTGCGAACAGACTGGCGATGAGGGAGCGAAGGAAGCCCTCTGGCTCTTCGCTGAGCGTGGACTTGATGTCTGCCTAGGATGGTCGCAGTCGATGCACGGCGAAGCGTTTAAGGGAAGGCAGCCGGAGCATCTGACCTGCGACGCCTGGACTCGTTCGATCCGACCCGCGCTCGAAGATTAAGCAACTCCTTCATTTTCACTTACGAACCACGCGGCTTGAAGTACGTCCCATGCAGAGCGTAGATTGGCGACAACATCTGCGGCACTGCGGCATGTGAAAAACCGATGGCAGTCTAAATCGTCACTGATCGATTGCAGGATGAACACTTTCAACGATGCCCAAACTCCGTCTAAATTCCGAACGACTGAATCGAATTGGAAAGGCCGACAAGAAACTCTTGCAGTCATGGAAGGAAGGCGCGTCTCTAAGCACTGATTCCGGTCAAACAATTGACTCACTCAAACTCACTGTCGCAACAGCGCGATGGCGTCTCGCAGCGGCACACCGCCGCGACGGAAACAAGCTTTTACGGTTGGCACAACCACCGTTTCGCAGTGCGATCAGTCGGTTTTATTACGCGATGTATCACTCGCTCCGAGCTGCCGCTTTTATTTTCCATGAAGGCGACGATTACGAAGAACATAGCAAGCTCCCGATGAATCTTCCCTCGGACTTCCCTGACGGTGGCACCTGGCAAAACGCACTCAAAAATGCACGTTTGTCTCGAAACGCAGCCGATTACGATCCATATCCGACGGCTTTGAGCTTTTGGAAATGCAAAGCCACCGCGATAAAAACTGACACGGACCTTCTGCTTCTGCAAACAAAGAAGTATCTCATCACAAACGGTTGCATCGGCCTCAAATGAAAACAACCAGCACACTTGATCCAAAAGAATTGGTCGCCGAGCGTTTTCGAACCGCAGGGATCGCCAATGCTCACGTCGAACTGAGGGCGTATCCGGATGAAACAATTGTCATCGTCTATGTTGAGGACACTGATGTCGCCCCGGCAATTATCGTCGCAAATGATTTAGACAGGTTTTTGGCGGAAAACGGCTTTTCAGGTTTTGTCACTGTAAAGAAGCGGGAGTCTGGAACCAAAACCCTGGACAAAGATGGCCAAGATGCGCGGATCAACAACTTGCGTGACGCGCGTGTTGATTCCCTGGTCAATCTTCTAACTGCGCGTTCAAGGACGTCCGAGATTCAGCCGAGCCTCGCATATATCAACAATGCACAGAATTTTATTTCTGTGGTAACCGCTCCAAGGCATCATATCATTTATGGCAGGAGAGGCGCTGGCAAGACGGCTTTGCTGGCCGAGACAAAACGGTTGCTAGAGCATGAGTCGCACTTGACGGCGTGGATCAACGTCCAAACATTTCGGCATGAGACGGCCGGCCGGCTATTGTTGTATGTATGCCAACGATTTTGCGAGCTGATTCAGTCACATTGCCGTGACCGCGAGCCACAAGGAGCGTTATCGGCCAACCAAATTCTTCTTGAGATTGAGTCGTTGTTGGCAAAACCCGATCCAACGGTGCAGCAAGTTCAACGTATGATTCCTCGGGTACAAGCAATGCTGCGAAGGTTTCTGGAGAAATGCAAGCGGCGGGTCTATTTGTTTTTGGACGACTTTCATTATTTGCAATTAGGGAGCCAAGCGCTGTTTTTGGATATGATTCATGGGTGCGTCCGTGATTGCGATGCCTGGTTGAAAATAGCTGCAATCGAACACCTTTCGCGCTGTTTCGATCCGACACAGCATATCGGGCTTGAGACTGGACATGATGCGGCTCGACTCAACCTGGATGTGACCCTACAGGATCCACGAAGCGCCAAAAACTTCTTGGAACAGGTGCTTCTGAGTTATGCCAAGCACTGCGGAATTCAAGTTTTGTCGAACGCATTCGGAAGAGACTCACTTGACCGCTTAGTCTTAGCATCTGGAGCCGTCCCTCGCGATTATTTGCTACTCTGTGCAAAGGCGATTCAGCAAGCACAGCAGCGTGAGAATTCACGACAAGTTGGAGTCCAAGATGTGAACAAGGCCGCTGGCGATGCAAAGCAAGCGAAGATCGCCGAGCTAGAGGATGATGCCGCTTCGGCAAATGGCGATGGTGAGAGAATGCTGCAAGCGCTCAATCTCGTAAGAGCGTTTTGTATTGATGAGAAGAGCTGGACTGCGTTTCGCGTAGACTTTCGAGACAAAGAGGCTCACGGACCGTTTTACAACTTACTCGTTGGTCTGATGGATCTTCGACTGATACATCTTGCAGATCCGAGTCTTTCCGATGAACACCACGCTGGTCATCGGTCCGAAGTCTACTTGCTCGACTTGAGCCAATACGCGGGGCAGCGGCTGAAGAAGCACTTGCATGTGCTCGATTTTGCGAAGGGATTCTTGGTGTTAAGAGAGACCGGTACACAGAAGGCCGACCGCGTCGGGAACACTGCAAACAAGCGGTTGAGCATTTTGCGTCGCGCTCCGCTTTTGATGCTTGAAGCGTTTCGAAAAGTTGTTCAGTAGAGCATGACGAAAGTCACGATCATGCTGGTAACGCTCGCGAAATGCTGACTTAACGAGTAGTGAAATACGAGACGGGCAACCAGAACATGATCGTGGCTCCGCCACGAACACACCGGGCCGCGTCGTTAGTGGAGCATCCGAGTTGATCGCTGGCACTCGTGATCGCCGGTCGTTTCGCCGGCGAGTCGTGACGCTCCGCGTCGCTTCACGCCGTCGGGCGTGGATGGTGCGGGCACCACGTCGCTGGCCGCGAAGGCGGCCGCGACAGGCAGGGTGAAGCCGCGTCGGTCACGAGGAACGAGTGCCAGCGTGTCGGAAGCCTGCCTGTCGCGGCCGATGCCTGCGACGTGGTGCCCCTCTGCGTGTGGCAAGTTCTCGGCTTTCCCAAGCCGAATCGTCGGTCGAACTCCGTTCGCCGGAATTCCGCCGGAGCCGGCGACATTGAGGCGACGAATTGGCGATCACTCGGCGGCGCTTGAGCGACTCTCTGCCGCTGTTCGTTTTCTCCTGAGTGGCCTGTCTTCCGGCCCGCTCCGCCGGGCCGGTGTCGTTCAATGATTCTCAAAAGCAGTTCGTCCGCTTTGCTTAAACAGAATGATTTGTAGATAGCTTTGTAGGCGGAACGGCGACTGCTGGTTCTTGGCTTCTGGAAGCCAACAAGTGATTCCACTCCAGAGAAAAAGGTCCGGCGAATGCCGATAGTCGGTCCGGCGAATGCCGATACCTGGCCTTTGAAAAGGTCCGGCGAATGCCGAAGTGTCGGCGCGATCAGGTAGCAGTCTCCTTTCGGGTGAACAACCAAGCGGCGAATTCTGGAAAGTCAAAATCCTCGCGGTCCATGCGAGCCAGCGTTGCTTGTTCTGCTGCCTCGTGTGCACGGTGCGGGTCAGTGACTTTGTGAAGTGAGAGCAGAATCGGAAACGTCTTCGAATAGATTCTCTGTCCTTCAGGTGAACGGGAGAATTCGTGGAACGCGAGCGAGCGTGCTCGGTCGTATTCATCTCGAAGCGTTTGCTCCAATTCGGTTCGCTCAGCTTTGTCGAGTTCCCACTGCTCGCGTTGCTGCTTCTTCTCGTGAGCGAACCACCAGTCCGGCGGCGTGCGGTTGTTCTGGATGCCGTCAATCAGGAATGCGGCCGGAGAGATTTTGAATCCGGGAAACCCTCTTGGTTGTTCGTGCATGGCGGCGTCAGTAATTCTCACCCAGCGCCCGATCACGCCGCGGGTGAATTCGCGGAACAGGCGGCGAATGCCCGCCTCATCAACATCAATCTTCTGAAGCGGCTCAAAGAGCGGGTCGTCCACAGTCGCATCCTGTTCGCTTATAGAGCGTATTGTCAGTGGCTGGCGGAAGTAGGCTCCTTCGTACAGAACGACGACGTAGCTGCCTTTGCCACGCTTCTGAAACAGCTCTTTCGGATCGGTCTGTCCCCTGCCGAGCGAAATGACTTCGTGACGGAGCAATTCACGAAGGCAGCTCGTGAGGTCGTACTTCCGCTTCTTGAGCGGACGCTCGGTCGAGAAGCCGAGTCCGTTGATTGTCAGGTCATCAACGTTGAGGAAAACTCGCTTCGATCGCCAGAAGCGGTCTTTCAACTTTAGAAACAGACGCCGGGAAGCGGGCGTAAGCGAGCGATAGAGGTCGAGGTCGAACAGCAGATTGCCGCCGGTGGCTCGGCAGAAACGGAAGAAGGCCGGGTTCCACTCGATCCGCCAGCAGCGGTTGTTGTCCACGACACTGCCCACTCCCCCAACAGTCGGCAGCAAGATGCTGAGGAATTGAAACGCCGCGTACTCGTGCTCGCGGGTTTCGGGATTGTAGAAGCCGGTGTTCTGATAGCTCGCGGCCGTGAGCCGCACGAGGGACTCACGGAGCATCGCATACTGCGAACCTCCGGTGTCGAGACCTAAGTGCTTGAGCATCCAGTACGGCGTCGCGAGCAGCATCGCCTCGGCATTTGGTCGGCTCAGCGTCGCACCGAGCAACCCCCACAGCACGAACTCGTCGATGTTTTGTAGTCCGATTGTCGAGCGAACTTTGACCTCCGCTCGCATCGGTCCGCTCGCCGTCATGTACGAATACGATGTCTCGAATCCCGTTGACGTGAGCTTCCCCGAAAGCGGCCAGAGTGCCGTTTCGAGAAGCGAGAGTTGAGCAATCCCCTCTCGCTCGATGCCGGGCAACCGATATCGGTTCGTTTCCGAAGTCACCTTCGCATCGCGGCCGACAATGACCGAAGTGTTGCTCACCGGAAGAGTCGAGAGAAGAAACCTTTTTTCGGCTTAACCTTTTTCTTCGCCGCCTCACTCCCCTTCTCCGTGGCGGGCGAGATGGAAGACTTCGCCTCGACAACGTCCGTCTCGATGCGACTGCTTCCGTCCGTGATTGCGAGCTGCTTTTGAAGTGACCCAATGAGAATGTTCCCCTCACGGAGTCGCTCGCTGAGACCGCTAACCAACTCCATCTGTTTCGAGAGCATCTCCGACTGCTGCGTGATCTGTTGATTTTTGATGTCGAGTTCCCGACGTAGCATCGTGAGCAATTCGACGTCCCCTGCCGTCCGGGGTTGTGAATCGACTCGTTCATCGTCTGCCGGCTTCGCCGTCTCGATGGGCACTTCGCGACGGAGCAATTCCTCGCTGATGCGCCATGCAAAATTCTCACCTTTGACCCGCAGTTTCGTCGCGTCATCCTCAGTCGGCTCAATGTGCTGACGATCCGCGTGATTTTTGCCGTGAATGATCGGGTAAATGACTCGACGAATCGAACTCGGCGACTTGCCCGTGAGCTTCGCCGCTTCTTTGACCGTGACGAATGTTGGCATCGCGGGAGAGGGGAGTGGTGTCCTCACCCTACCAGACTGCCCGACGTTGGCAACTCGTTCCGCCAGCCTTTCAGGGATACCGTCAAGGAAACCTGCCGGTGTGTTCTTGAAGTGTGGTCGATACGTTTCGAACCGCTTCCGGACTGTCACCAAGGATGGTCAATGGTGTGATCGCGAGAGGGGAGTGGCAGACCACCGAAGAGGTCTCGCACGGCGATCCATCTGCCAGCATTCCGAGACGGTTCCAAATGGGGTTCCACGACACCTTCCGCGACCTCTCCGAATGGATTGCAACACGTTTCCACGGAAGAGGGGAGTGGTGAGAAGCTCGCTTCCCGACTGCGTTCCAGTGTTCATCGCTGACACCTAGCCGAAACGTTTCGGGAATCTTGTCGGACGAATGCCGCAGGCTTTCCAACACTGTGCTGCCTCCTAGAGAAAATTTTGGGGGCAGATTGGGGGCAGAATTGACCGCGTGAGGCCAACATCTCTAAAGTTGCATTTGGATTTGGAAGCGTGGCTAGTTGCCATGTTTGTCAGTGGTTGCGACGCAAATACGGTGTTGCTCAAACGTTTGCTCAACGTGTCTAAGACAGGTTCAGGAGCTAGCGACCGCAAGGTCATGGAGGTTCAAGTCCTCTCCTGGGCAATTGACAGTACAAGGACTTAGGGAATTCGACCCTAAGTCCTTTTTCGTTCCCAATGCCAAATCGGGAGGAAATTGGGGAGGGGGAGGGGGATCGGATTTGCGTTGTCCCTGCATCGGTTGACGTTCAAACGACAATCTTCGCGAGGGACAACATCATGGCATGGCTCGATGAACGTGGCTACACGTACCGGCCGGACTTTCAAGTCAGTGACGAGATTTTCAAACGTGAAAAGGAAATCGAACAGCAGATTGCGAAGGGCGGTCTCTCCAAAAGCGAAGAGTTAGCTCTTTGGAGAAACCTCTACCTCACAATACCGGAAATCGAAGATGTGCTGGCGTTCGTTGATGCGCACTGTAAGCGGCCATTCATGTCCTCGATGCTCATTCGTGAAAAGAAGCGCGTTCGTGGGAAAGAGACAACTCGAAGCGTTCCTAGGTCTCCACGGTTGCGGCGGGCGAGGCAATTGTGGCTGAAAGATGCCGCGTCCCGGCAGACATTCCATGACTATGGAACGCCGCTGGCAACAGTCGGCGTTGCAATCAGCCGTCGGGGTGTCACAGGCCCTCGGCCTTGATGTGGTCGAGTTCTTCGTAGGCGATCATCCACTCCGACGAACCACCTCGACTGCACGCCCAGGGGGTCGATCCCACTGCGGTTCGTCGCGTCGGCTCGGGTGATTCACTCAAGGCATCCCGACATCCGCATCGTGTTGGTCACAGTTCACAACCGCCGAGCGCTGGTCCAGCGGGGGTTTGCCGCAGGCATATCGGGCTATGTGCTGACGCTGGCCGCCGGCGAGGAATTGCTGTCCGCCGTCCATGTCGCTATCGTCAGAAAACAGTCTATTTCGCAAGGGGTCGCGTCATGAAGACGTCATGAAGACTTCATAAAGAATCGTGCGAATGGCTCGCGTCGCTTATAGATTTCGGACATGCTTGATCGCAGGATTCAAATCTCTGGGGGAGGAACGACCATGAAGAAAGCGTTGAGTTCGTGCTTGGGACTGAGCCTGTTGGGTTGGTCGATTTGGACGGTGGCAACGGCTCAAGAGCCGACCAAGACGGTCAAGAAGACTGCGGACACTGGAGCGACCAATCAAGAAGCCGCGATTCGGACTTCGGTCGAACAGTTCGTGAAGGCGTACAACGCGCACGATGCGAAGGGCGTGGCCGAACTCTTTCTGCCGCAAGCTCAGATCGTCGATGAGGACGACAACACCGTGCAGGGCCGCCCGGAGATTGAGGGCCTCTTCGCGAATGTGTTTGCCGAGAGTCCCGAAGGCCAGATCGAGGTTGCGATCACGTCGATTCGCTTCATTGGAACCGCGTTGGCGGTTGAGACCGGTTCGACGAAGACGACATCGGCTCCCGGTACGACGCCGGAGCGAGGCCGGTACAACGTGCTGCATGTGCTGCGCGACGGGAAGTGGTCGATGGGTTTGGTCCACGACATGGCGGCCGAGCCGACTCACCGCGAACACTTGCAAGCACTGGCGTGGCTGGTTGGCGATTGGATCGACGAAAGCCGCGAAGGAGTCGTCAAAACATCGTGCCGCTGGGCTGACAGTAAGAGTTTTCTGCTGCAAGAAATCACCGTGCGACAGGCGGGACGCGACGTCATGCAGGTCACTCAACGCATTGGTTGGGATCCTCTGACCAAGCGGTTCAAGTCTTGGGTGTTCGATTCGGAAGGTGGCTACGGCGAAGGCTCGTGGACGCCGACCGAGACTGGCTGGCTGATCAAAGCCACCAACGTTCACAGCGATGGTTCGACCGCCTCGGCGACGAACCACATCGAGCCGACGGGACTGGATCGTTACGAGTTTCGCTCGGTGGACCGAGTCGTCGGCAACGAAGTGTTGCCGCCGGTCGAAGTGCATGTCGTGAAACAACCGCCGCAGCCGAA
>CAYSHJ010000994.1:0-1692 GCA_964430385.1 uncultured Planctomycetaceae bacterium | reverse complement strand
AGCGCTGCGAGCAGTGCTGTCCGGAGCGCTGCGCAGTTTGCTGCGGGGCGGCACGAAAGGGTGATGCACACCCAGTGCGTACAGCCTCCGCCACGGCGAAGGCCGACAGCGATCGGTCGTCGTGTTGCGGCGGCTGTTGCGAGGGCGGTCCATGCTGCGGCAGCGGATGTTGCAGTACGACCTCAAAGGCTAAAGCCAATCGGGGTTCGTAACAAACTCGCTCCGCTTCGCGTAACTTGAAGCGGTGAAGAGTACCGAGCCGGGTCCGGCCTTAAGGGGTCGGGCTCGGCTCACTTTTTGTCAAACCAAGCCTGCCTCGGATGACTAGCAGTGCTTCGAGAGCTACGGACGGTCTTGGCCGGGAGTTGGTCTCCCCCTTGATCGCCCACCATATAAGCGCGACAATAAGACATCTTCTCTTCTTGTGAACGGGTACTGAACATGAGAGTTTCTCTTGCTGTCGTTGTTGCAGCCTTCTTCCTTTTCAAGCCTGCTCACTCAGGAGCATCCATCTCAGTTCATGTAATACCGCAATCTCCAACCGATGTTGACCGAATTAGTATCCGTGTCAGCGATGGCTTCCCCGATTCGTGCTACCACGAATGCGGTTTGGTTGGGCATTGGATAAGTTCAAACTATTTGCAAAGCACATTCTTCATCTTCCACAGTCCTCCCCCAACGCCTTGCGCGGCCCGCCCCACGCAATTGACCTCATCCCTTGAACTTGGCGAGCTACCTATTGGAAGCTATTCGGTCTTGGCGACCGAGGTCATGGGTGACTGTCCGGACGATTGCTGTGGTTCTCCAGTCGGCGAGATTTGGATTGAATTCGAAGTGTATTCTCGTTGTGACTTGAACCGTGATGCAGATGTCGATCTCCAGGACTTCGGGGTTTTCGATTTGTCGCTTGCCGGCCCTGGGCATGCCGATTACGGGCCCACGGACTTCGACGCCGACGGCGACACGGACCTTCAAGATTTCTCATTTATGCAGCTGAATTTTGACGCCGAGTAAAAGGGAGTCGTGTTGCGGTGGTTGTTGCGAGGGCATTCCATGCTGCGGCCTTAAGGGGTTGGGCTCGGCTCACTTGATTGGGTGACATGGGGTGTTGGCAATTCGCGGAGGTCCGCAGGCTTGCACCTGCGGCTCTGACGGAGCCGGACGCCAGACCGGTGACATGGCCTACTTTCTTGCTTCGATCCATTCACGCATCCGTTTTTCAAGCAGGTCGATGGGCATGGCGCCGCCGGAGAGAAGCGTGTCATGGAAATCTTTAAGGTCGAAGCGATCGCCTAATGCTTTTTCGGCGTCTTTTCGCAATTGGACGATGCGAAGCTCGCCGATTTTGTAGGCGAGCGCCTGGCCCGGCCAGGAGATGTAGCGATCAATTTCCGATTCGATGTCCAAGAGGGCCAAGCTGGTGTTGGTGGCCATGAAGTCGATGGCCTCTCTGCGGCTCCAGCCCTTAGCGTGCATGCCGGTATCAACGACCAGGCGACAAGCTCTCCACATTTCAAAGCACAATTGCCCGAATCGACTGGCCGGCGTTTGGTAGCCGCCGATCTCGTAGCCGAGTTTTTCGGTGTAGAGGGCCCAGCCTTCGACGTAGGCGGTGTAGTCGCCGTAGCGGCGGAATTTGGGAAGCGACTTGTTTTCCTGATCGAGGGCCATTTGGAAATGGTGGCCGGGGAT
>CAYSHJ010000993.1:0-3658 GCA_964430385.1 uncultured Planctomycetaceae bacterium | reverse complement strand
GCTGCTGCTCAACGGCGAACCGATTCCAGAACCGATCGTCGGACACGGCCCGTTCGTAATGAACACTCGCGAAGAAATTGCTCGCGCGTTCGAGGACTTTCAACAAGGCCGCATGGGCACGCTGCGTCCGAGGTGATTCGCGTCACACAAATTAGCCGCGCGGCTAATTCTTGGAATGCGGATGAGAAGCAACCAACAATGAATGGGAA
The DNA here is from genome assembly GCA_964430385.1 of uncultured Planctomycetaceae bacterium. Taxonomy (GTDB): domain Bacteria; phylum Planctomycetota; class Planctomycetia; order Planctomycetales; family Planctomycetaceae; genus CAYSHJ01. The sequence goes on along the minus strand of CAYSHJ010000993.1, from coordinate 3,449 downwards.
CAACTTCATGAAAAACATCATTGGATTGACGGCCATCGTGGCCTTGTTGGGGCAATCGCTGATGGCTCAGGATCGCCCTGTCGTGCATCACTATTTTTCGAAGACGCCGCACGAGCACGTTGCGAAGTGGGGCTACTCTGGCGATGCGGGGCCGGAGTTCTGGGGGAAGCTCGATCCGTCTTACCGGCTGGCCAGCAGTGGAAAGCAACAGTCGCCGATCGACATTCACTCGAAACAAAGTCTCGTGGCCAAGTTGCCTGAGTTGAAGTTCGACTATCGCCGCGAGCGGATTACGACACTCAACAACGGCCACACGATTCAGCACAACGAAGCCCCCGGTAGCTTCCTGCATGTCGGTGACGAAAAGTTCTCGCTCGAACAATTCCATGTGCATGCTCCGAGCGAACACACCATCGACGGCAAGCACTTCGAGTTGGAGATTCACTTCGTCCACAAATCGAAGTCGGGGCAGGTCGCGGTCGTCGCGGTGCTTGTCCAAGGGGACGAGAAGGCGGAGTTGGATCTCCCGCTGGCCAACGACCTGCCGAAGAAACCGGGTGAAATCGTCGAGGTGGAAGCCACCCGCAACCCCTCTGACTTTCTGCCTCGCAGCCGTGAGTATTTCAATTACTCGGGTTCATTCACGACTCCGCCTTGCACGGAGCAGGTTCGCTGGATCGTGATGAAACAGCCGGTCGGTGCCCCGCAGAAATACATCGAGCGTTTTGCCACGATCCTCAAGGCCAACAATCGGCCGGTGCAGAAGCTCAATGATCGCATCGTGGAGAGGTCCAAGTAGCCGCGGAGGTGAGTAGCCGAACTCGTGAGAGTTCGGGAATTTCTGAAGTCTCACGACTTCAGCTACCGGTGACCTACGGCAGGTAGTACCAGATCGCGAACTGCAATCGGTTCGCATTGCCTCGGCTGGCGTTTTCGTCCTCGCGACTTCCGTGCAGATATTCGAGACCCAGCCGGACTCGTTCGACCGGCGTCCACAGGATGTTCGCTGCGAAATAGTCCGTGGACTTGCCGGCGGTGGGAGCCGCTCCCGACGGGTTGTCGATTGTCGCTCGACTGTAGGCCAGCACCGACTTCCAGTGGTCCGACCAAGCGTGTTCGTACCCGACGTAGCACGCCAGCGCGGGAATTGCGATCAGCGAACCGCTGGCATCGAGCGTGTAACTTGAGAACCCTCGAAAGCGTTCGATCCCGTCGCCGTAAGAGACTTGGCCCATGATCTTGTCGGACTCGAAGACTTTCAGGCTGCCCGACAAACTGACGCCCCAAGCCGTCGCCTCGCTGTCCGCGCCGACCGTCGGATCAAAGCTGGCCTGCGTCGCGAATCCGGCCAACTGCGCATGCACGGAATCTCTCTGATACCGAAGCCGTCCAATGAAGTCGGGCAGAGCATTCTCGAAAGTTCCCGCCGTCGATGTGAACGCTGGTGACGGGTCTTCCACCGCCAGCGAGTATTCCAATCCTTCAATCGCGGCGAGCGGCTGAGTCCAGCGCAACAACCCGCGCCGAGTCAGCAGCGCTCCCGTCGGACTTTCAAAGTCCACGAGATCCGGCATCACGGCTTCATCCATGAACGTGGACCACGTCTGACCGGCCAGTACCGGCCCCAGCTTGCCGTAACCGTGACGGAGACGAAACGCGTTACCGCTCCCGAAGAAATCGCCCTCGGCAAAAACCTGAACGTCACCTAGTTCCGATGGATGCCGGACATCCAAATTCAACCGCGTTTGCCGCGCGTGCAGCCGGGTGTTCCCCTTCTGAGGACCGCTCGTTGGGATGGTCGTTGTATCGAAGAAGTCGGTCTGTCCAATCGAATCAAAGTCTTGAATAAAATCGAACTTGGCGTACCCCCCAATCTTCATCGAGGCGTTAGTCCCCGGAATCAGGATCGAATGCGGAAAGTCTCCCACGTGAACACACTCGCGCGGGCACACCTCCGCGTGGGGAACTCCAAAGACCGAGGCGGCGCAGGGAAACTGTTCCTCCACCGCGTGCGTCTCGTGGCCGACCAAGTCGAGACTCAATGGACTCGCCGACCTTTCTGAGTCAGTCTGGCTCAGCAGCCGAAAATCGTCCGCGACCAAGCCGACCAACGGGTTCACGAAGACCAACGCGAAGAGGCAGGTCGCGATGAGTCGCCAGAAGCGACCAAGTGGTTTTGTGTTACTGAACGGGTATGGTTTCATTGCTAGCTCTTCCCCCAAATCGCCAGGTTGTGCCGAAGCCGACCCAAAAGTTACCGCTGATGTTCACGATCGTTGCAGCGAATGTGTCGGTCGCTTCAAAGGCGTAGCCGCCGAACGAGAATTGCGTCCTCTGAAATTGCCGCAGCGTGGCCGGGTTCCCATTGATCGCCGACTGCAAATCCTGCGGCCGAGACAGACTCGCTCCCGCCATGCCGCCCGAAGCCGGCATCAGGTTGTTATGCAGATCAATGGCAAAGGTCTGAGCCTGCACGTTGCTGGCTGTCAAGCCGACTGCAACAGCGCATCCCACAGCCAACAGAGCACGCCCCCATCGCCACATCGCCGCCCCTCCCTGAGCCTCGAATGTGGACAGACCGACTCCGCACCTCTTGCGCAGAATCCGCCATCAGCATCATCGGCATAACCGGAATGCGAGCGTGAGGAAAATCTCTTCGGCTCCATCGCTCACAATGACGGCAATCCCGCCGGCATTCATCAAGTTCGTGGCGGACGCTGCCAGCGTCCGTCAAACTTCGCGAAGCAGACACCATGCCGATGCTGCCAGCGTCGGCGAAGTCACACGACGAAACGACTCACGACTGAAAGGAATCCACGATGACGAGACTCGCCAGCCTTTTTGCAGTAATTGGTCTCGCGCTGGGAGTGGTGTTCGCACCGACGACCGCCCGAGCACAAGAAGTCCTGCCCCGGCCCGATCAGCCGTTCAAAGGTAAGATTGGCCGCACGGCCAAGGAGTCCAAGCCGGACTTCCCGAAGGCCGTCGAGGCACCCAAAGGAGCGCCCAACGTCCTGCTGATCCTCACCGATGACGTGGGCTTCGGGGCGTCGTCCACGTTTGGCGGACCGATTCCGACGCCGACGATGGATCGGCTGGCGAAGTCCGGTCTGCGGTTCAATCAATTTCACACGACCGCGCTGTGCTCGCCCACGCGTGCGGCACTGCTCAGCGGACGCAACCATCACAGCGCCAACACCGGCGTCATCATGGAACTGGGCACCGGCTACCCCGGTTACAACTCGCTGATGTCCAAGAGCTGCGGGACGTTCGCCGAAATCCTCAAGCAGAACGGCTACAACACCTCTTGGTATGGCAAGAACCACAACGTGCCCGACTGGATGACCAGCCAAGCGGGGCCGTTTGACCTGTGGCCCACCGGGCTGGGGTTTGAATACTTCTACGGCTTCATCGGCGGCGACACGAGTCAGTGGAATCCGGCGATCTTC
>CAYSHJ010000992.1:0-4402 GCA_964430385.1 uncultured Planctomycetaceae bacterium | reverse complement strand
CAGCGCCGACGACGGTGCCGACTGGCAACCGCACATCCGCAGCAAGCTACGCCGCAAGGCTCTGGCCACGCGATTCAAAGACACCAAAGACCCGTTCCGCATCGTCATCGTCCGCGATATGTGGCTGACCGGCTTCGACGCTCCGTGCCTGCACACGATGTACGCCGACAAGCCGATGCGCGGCCACGGACTGATGCAGGCCATCGCCCGCGTGAACCGCGTCTTCCGCGACAAGCAGGGCGGGTTGATCGTCGATTACCTGGGACTGGCCGATCAGTTGAAGCAGGCGTTGGCCACCTACACCGAGAGCGGCGGCCAAGGCTCGCCCATCATCGACACGGCTCAAGCGGTGGCCGTGCTGCTGGAGAAGCACGAAGTCTGCTGTGACCTGATGCACGGCTTCGACTGGTCGAAATGGATGACCGGCACGTCGGCCGAACGGCTCGGCCTGCTGCCCGCCGGTCAGGAGCACGTCCTGCAACAGGAAGACGGGAAGGCTCGCTTCACCAAGGTCGTGACCGACATCTCCCGTGCCTTCGCCTTGTGTGCCGCTCACGATGAAGCGATCCGCCTGCGCGACGACATCGCTTTCTTCCAAGCCGTGCGATCGGCACTCGTGAAGCCCTCCGGCGAACGGAGGACGCAGGAAGACCTCGACCATGCCATCCGGCAACTCGTCTCGAAGGCCATCACTGCGGAAGACGAGATCATCGACATCTTCACCGCTGCTGGACTCAAGCGCCCGGACATCTCGATCCTGTCGGACAAATTCCTCGCCGAAGTGCGCGGGCTGAAGCACAAGAACGTCGCTGCCGAACTGCTCGCCAAGCTGCTCAAGGACGAGATCAAGCAACGCGGCCAGCGAAACGTCGTCCAGTCGCGAGTCTTCAGCGAGATGCTGCAAAAGACCCTCACCGCCTACCACAACCGAGCCATCGCCACCCAAGAGGTCATCGACGAACTGATCCAACTGGCCAAAGAGATGCAAGCCGCCACCCAACGCGGCGAAGACCTCGGCCTGAACGAAGACGAAATCTGCTTCTACGACGCCCTGGCCATGAACGAGAGCGCCGTCCAAGCGATGGGCAACGACGAACTCAAAGTGATCGCCGCCGAACTCGTCACCAGCGTCCGAAAGAGTGCCACCATCGACTGGACCGTCCGCGAATCCGCCCGCGCCAAGATCCGAGTCATGGTCCGCCGTATCCTGAAAAAACACGGCTACCCACCCGACCTCCAAGACGAAGCCACCAAGCTGGTGCTGGAACAAGCCGAAGTCCTGTGTGCCGACTGGACCACGTGATGTGAACGAGCGGTTTCAATCGCTCGGATCAAACTCGTCAGCACATGAACCCGTATTCGTGGTCCAATTTCAGGGTCAAAAAAAATAGGACGGGTCAACCTCGTGTTTTCAAAAGAAATCTCTCGACGCGGCACGTGATCAAGCGGCGCGCCGCCAAAGGGGGCCGGCCGGTGGGGGATCTGCTTTCCCGGGGTTGCAGGCTCAGGTTTTGGCAGCAGCACTGCAACCTTTGGCCTTCTTGCCGGCGATCGTGCGTGCGTCGGGCTCGCCGATCGGTTGCGGCACTATCACCGCAGCCGATTTGCGTCCTCGCACAGCGACCGGGAAACTGGTGGCGCTGGCGCCACCGGTTTTCTTCGAGGCTGTTGTGGCAACGGTGCCACATGAGACCTTCTTCTTGCCTTTCCCGGTCGCAGAGATCAGGCCGCCACTGACGCTTGCTGCTCGAATTCATCGGCCAGGCGTCGCAGTTCGACGGCGATCTCCGCCGAGCGGGCAGGGTCACGTCTGACGATTCGGCGGATGGCTTTCGAGAACCCGCTGACGAGCGTCTGCCAGCCTGACTTGGCTTTTCGTGCCGGCTTTGCGTCTGCCTTGGGTTTGAGGCTCGCAGCAACACCATGAATCGACTTCGTGCCCTTGCGAATGTCTTCCACGATTGTTGGCGGCAATTCGCCCTGAGCGACCGCGTCGATGATCTGCTTGCCGGCGGAGTAAGTGCCATTGCTGACATGCGCTTCCAGCGCGGCAACTTCACGGCTGTCGATCGGTGCAATCACTTTCGCCAGCGCTGGCGAACCCGATTTGAAGAGCGTCTTGAAGGCCCAGCTTTTCTTGTCGCCGCCGGCCGCAGACTGGTTCGCCTTCGCCAACCTCTTGACGATTTCCTGCCGCTTGCTGACCAGCATGATGCGGTCCACGGAAGCGAGGTTCCTGCGACCCAGTTGGGCGTTGATGATCCACAACCGCGCGGCATCACGATCGGGCAGGGCGAGTTCGACAACTGACGGCTCACGTGCCGCGAGGCCAACGGTGGCATCGGGATTCGCGACGGCAGCGCGCCAGAGTTGCCACCGTGCGTGTCCGTCGAGAATCACAACCTCGCCGCGTTCGTTTCTCCACGCGATGATCGGAGCCAAGTAGCCGAACTCCCGGACGCTCGCTTCGAGGTCGGCGCGTTCGTCCCAAGTGGCAACGGGAATCAAGTCCCGAAACTCTGGATCAACTTTGCAATCTTTGATCGTCGCAGCCACAAGACACCCCGCTTTCTTCGTTGTTGGACGAACCCGAACTGTCGGGGTCAAACGCCCCAACTTCACTTCGGGGGTATCGAGCAGCCGGAACGCACGGGTGAAGCCTCGGTCGTCACGTCGTTGAAGTCGTTAAAGTCGTAGGGTCGTACCCCGCAAACGTGAGAATCGCGGCTTGCACGTCGTCGGCAAGAGCCGGCCAGACTTCGATCAGCAGAGCGAGGCGAGCATCGGAAACGCCGCAAAGTGAGTCTGAAAGTGAGTCGCCTTGACGATCAACCTGCGAATTTCCCGGCGATTCGTGCGACTGTTCGTCCCCTACTGGGGGCACTCTGGAATGCCGCACTCTGAAAGGAGTTGCGGCTTTTGTTTTTCTTGGACGTAATTTCGGATGGTCCAAGATTTGGTATCATTTGGTACCCGATTTCTGGCTTTCGGTATCCAAAGGGTATCAGGGTGAGTGTGCTCGCGAGCAATTGAGCGTAGCCCGTCCTCAGTCTATGCGTGCAGGCGCGGCGAGACGAGTACGATCGAGAACGAGTGAAGGCGTTCGAGGAGTTCCGTCATTCTGCGGAAGGGACCAAAATCTACGACCAGACATTTCCGATCTTATTGGCCTTTCACAAAGTCACTGATCCGCCCTGTCACGCCACGGCCGGCTAATTCTTGAATCTACGGGACTTGTAGCTCAGGCCCTTGTGGCCTGAGTGATGATACCTCCGCCTTTTTTTGATGAATTCAAATCAAACCGGCCACAAGGGCCGGGGCTACAGATTGCCCAAAACGACGAACTAGCCGGCCGTGCCTGTCACGCTGAGGCCGCTCGACAGGCGACTTTATCCCGCATGGGGCGAGAGGACTTCGTGTTCCCGGAGTTCGTCGTGTCGATCGCCAACCGGCCGGGGATCAGCGCCGATCAGGTCGCCTGAGCCACTCGGCATTCGCCGCCCCGTTCGCCTGTCTCATTCGGAGCCGCGGACCAACTGCTTTTCAGAAACTTTGAACGACTACGCACCGGTCCGGCGGAGCAGGCCGGAAGACAGACCACTCAGGAGAAAACGAGGAGCGGCAGTGAGCCGCTCAAGCGCCGCCGCGAGATCGCCAATTCGTTGCCTCAATGTCGCCGGCTCCGGCGGAATTCCGGCGAACGGAGTTCGACCGACGATTCGGCTTGAGAAAGCCGAGAACTTGCCACACGCAGAGGGGCACCACGTCGCAGGCATCGGCCGCGACAGGCGGGCTTCCGACACGCTGGCACTCGCGACCTCGTGACCGACGCGGCTGCACCCCGCCTGTCGCGGCCGCCTACGCGGTGTGAGACGTGTGCCCGGACCATGCACGCCCGACGGCGTGAACGACGCGGAGCGAATCCACTCGCCGGCGATGCGATCGGCGATCACGAGTGCCAGCAACTTCCACTCAGGACGCGGCCCGGTGTGTTCGTGACCGAGCCATGTTCGACACCAACTAACGGCAGCGAAAGTCGGACCCGAAGCTGTGTAGCGAATATGCCTTCACTGCGGATCTGTGATCGACGGTAATTCGGGAGAAGATCAGAGGCCGCTTGACCGATGTAAGAGATTCGGGATAAGTTGATCCAAGCTGGCGGACAAAAATCGGCTCCATGCCGTGTGGTCCTGGAATTCGTTCTGGGAGACCCTATATCCGCCAGCTTTTTTGTTGCGCTATTCGTCCCGTGGAACCAACGGGTTCTGCTGTGTGTAAAAGGCTCCGCGTCTTGAGCCTTGAGTGATGTCGAGATCGTGAATCTCGCCGACTTGGGGCCACATCAGTTCGATGAAGCGGTTTTCGCCCATCTCGAAGTGCCGCTGCAAGGCCCACAGGAAGT
>CAYSHJ010000991.1:0-2028 GCA_964430385.1 uncultured Planctomycetaceae bacterium | reverse complement strand
CGCCATCGCCCTCGATCAGGTTAACGGACGTATTCGAAATCGTCAGCACCGGCGCATCGTTGGTGCCGGTCAAGGTGAGCGTGACGAGTTCGGTGTCGAAGTTGTTCACCGCGCCCGAATCGTCGGCCACCGTCACGTTGAAGGAGAGCGTGATGGTCTCGTCCGCGCCCAGGAACTGCAGCGCCGCGTTGGCCACGCTGTAGTCCCAGCTGTCGCCGTCAACCGTGAAGCCGCTGGTGATCGCCGTGACCTGAGCACCGCTCAGCGTGCCGGCGCTCCAGAGCGCATCCCCGTTGTAGGCCGCGCTCGTGGTGTGCGTGTCGGTGAAATCCACATCGGTGAAGGAGAGCGTGCCGCTGTCGGTCAGGCTCGGATTGGAGGCATCCTCGGCGACCCCGCCCGTCGCATCCACCGTCAGCACTGGCGCATCGTTGGTGCCGCTCAAGGTGAGCGTCACGATCTCGGTGTCGCTGTTGTTGAGCGCAACCGAATCGTCAGTCGCCGTCACGTTGAAGGAGAGCGTGATGGTCTCGTCCGCGCCCAGGAACTGCAGCGCCGCGTTGGCCACGCTGTAGTCCCAGCTGTCGCCGTCAACCGTGAAGCCGCTGGTGATCGCCGTGACCTGAGCACTGCTCAGCGTGCCGGCGCTCCACACCGCATCGGTGTTGTAGACCGCGCTCGTGGTGTGCGTGTCGTTGAAATCCACATCGGTGAAGGAGAGCGTGCCGCTGTCGCTCAGCATCGGGTCGGCGGCATCCTCGGTCACCCCGCCCGTCGCATCCACCGTCAGCACCGGCGCATCGTTGGTGCCGGTCAAGGTGAGCGTGACGAGTTCGGTGTCGAAGTTGTTCACCGCGCCCGAATCGTCGGTCACCGTCACGTTGAAGGAGAGCGTGATGGTCTCGCCCGCGCCCAGGAACTGCAGCGCGCTGTTGGCCACGCTGTAGTCCCAGCTGTCACCGTCAACCGTGAAGCCGCTGGTGATCGCCGCGACCTGACCATCCGTCAGGCTGCCGCCCGTCCACACCGCATCATTGTTGTAGGCCTTGTTGACCGTGTGCGTGTCGTTGACGTCCACATCGGTAAAGCTCAGCGTCCCGCTGTCGCTCAGCGTCGGATTGGAGGCATCCTCAGTCGCTCCGCCCGTCGCATCCACCGTCAGCACCGGCGCGTTGTTGCCCTCGGATACCCCGATGAAGTCATTGACCGTGAGCTTGAGGCCGGAAGTGTTCTTCAGTTCGATCTTCAGGTCCGCCCCGTTCTTGCCGTCGGTATCGGCGTAGACGAAAGTGCTGGAGCCCGAATTTACATACCAGGCTCCATTCGCCATGGCGGTTTGATTCCCCCAGGCGAGATTGGTTGATCCGAGTAGAGCCGAGAGGTCGATCTTGTCCTTGCCTTGGGTGAAATCGATGATGCGGTCCCAGCCGCCACTATTCGAATCTGACGCGCTCAGGTAAGCGAACACGTCGTTTCCGGCGCCGCCCATCATCCAGTCCGCGCCCCCACCGCCGATCAGGACGTCGTTGCCCCAGTCGCCCGAAATGACGTCGTTGCCGTTGCCGCCATCGATGGTGTCGTCGCCAATTCCGCCGAAGATAAGGTCGCTGCCGTTGCCGCCGTAGATTTCGTCTTCCCCGGAACCGCCGAAAATAATGTCGTTGCCGTTTTCGCCGTAGATTTCGTCTTCCCCGGAACCGCCGAAAATAATGTCGTTGCCGTTGCCGCCGTAGATGAGGTCCTCCCCGGAACCGCCGAGCAGCAGATCATTGCCGTTGCCGCCGGATAGGGTATCGTCGCCGCAGCCGCCTGAGATGACATCGGCCTTATTCGTGCCGGTCAAACTGTCGCTGCTGTCGGTGCCGATAATGGTAGTCATGGTCTTTCTCCGCCTAAATCAACAGGTTTGGCCCATTTGGGCAATATCGTCTGGCCCGTATCCCGCAACTTCCGTGCCACGGTTGTTGACTGACTGCACGGCGCGAATATCGGCCTCAACTAGTTGAAACAAATGGGTTTTGTATATAC
>CAYSHJ010000990.1:0-2970 GCA_964430385.1 uncultured Planctomycetaceae bacterium | reverse complement strand
TTCGACATCACCTCTTCGTAGATTTCGAGCGCCGTGATGAAGTCCTCTGACTCTTCGCGGACTTTGCCTTCCCACATGTGGGCATAGACGCCGATTCGGAAATGGGGGTTTCCGGGGTTGCGGTTCTCCTGCCAGATGTCGTCAAAACCTTTGGCCGCTTTGGCGAGAGCTTCCTTCCGCTTGAGCTCCTTTGTGCCGGGATATGTTAGGCCGATGTCGTAATCGACGGTCGCGACCTTGAACCGCGCGTTGAACCAGGCGTCGAAGAGTTCTTCGCGTTCGAGAGCGGCCACGCGGCCGATGGTTTTTTTCTTGCCGCCGTCCCCCGCGCGAACTTGATCGACGCGAGGTTTGTACATGCTGGCGGCTTTCTCGTACTTTGGGCGAGCTTCCTCCAACAGCTTGCGGGCTTCCGGCAGCAACGTCTCTCGTTTCGATTTGTCCCGCATGGCGATCCGCAAGGCGGACTGACCTCGAAACAACGAAATGTCGCCCGAAGTGAGTTGCGCCGCCGCGGCCTCGGCATGGTTCGCCTGCTCCTTCAAGAATTTGTCGAGGAACTGCTGAGCCTGTACGATCTGCTGCTGCTGCACGTCCACGTTGAGAGTTCGTTCGGCCGCAATGCGTAGGCTGCGAGCCATCTCCAAGTCCCACGTGGTCTTCAAATTCTCGGGCAGGTCGGGGCGGTCTGTGACCATGTTGAGATAATGCGCGGCCAGCTCGCCATGTCCCATCTCGTGCAAGCCATGCACGAATCGCAGGAATGGCTCATCGGCCCGACTGCTGCCGGCCAACACGCCGAATACGAACAAGACGGCCCAAGCAAACCGTCGCGAAAGACGCATCGGCATCATCGCAATCCTTGTCACTCGCTCTTGTTGAGCTGGTACAGCGGCAGATAGCGGTAATAGACCTCCAACGTGAGCGCGCGAATGCTCGTCACCATGACTCGCCCGCCGGCCGTCGAGGCTCCATCACCGCTCGGATCCCAGCTTCCCGCCGCGCAGCCTTCTTTGACTTGCGTCGTAATCAACAAACGACGCGCGTGACGGTTCCAGGTGTCCCATTCCGGTCCGGGCAAGTTATGCATCACCTGCGTCGCGTAATACCAGTAGTAGCTGTCTTTCGCCGAGGCCGGCAGGTTGGACATGACATAGTTCATGCCTTCGATCATCGCCGGATCGGTGCGCTTCATTCCGCTGTACTGGCTGCAGAGCAGACCCACGGCGGTCATGCACGGCGTCTGGCCAGAAGGGGGCATGTACGAGAACAATCCGCCCGCTTTTCCTTTGGAGACGCTCTTCAGCCAGACCTTGGCCTTGTCGAGCGTTTTTGGACTCACTTGCAACCCGGCCATTTGAGCACTCTTAAGTCCCATCAATTGCCAGCCGACGACCGACGTGTCCCCTTCGCCGAGGGGAGCGTAATGCCAGCCGCCGGTCTTCAGATTCTGCGCGTCCTCAATAAATTTGACGGCCATTTGAGCCGGTACTTTGAGGAAATTATCTTTGCTCAGACCATACGCCTCACACAGCGCGATCGTCGCCAGGCCATGTTCATACATCGTTCCGTTGCCCAGCTTCCCAGTCTTCTGATCTTGATTCTTGAGCATCCACGTCAGGCCGTTGCGGATTGTCCTTTGAACCGGGCCTTTCGTTTCATGCGTTTGACCGGCGGCGAAGAAGGGAAGTAAACCGAACGCTGTCGCGGCCATCGGATAGTCGCCGGCGACTTCATGGCCGGTGCAACTGGGGTCTGTACATTGCCGGGTATAATTCTTGCAGCTCCAACTTCCGTCGGTATTCTGGTGCCGCGCGAGCCAATTGATGGCGCCAGCCACCGCTCGTTCCGAATCCTGCGTGCCGCCGCCACCACCGAGGGCCGCTTGCTTCGAACCGGAGCCGCGACTGCCGAAGCCTTCGCCCGCTCCACCTTTGCCAGGATTATTGCCCTCACCGACGCTGATGCCGGCGCCACCAGGCCCCCTCACGGACGGCCCCGCTCCGATCGCACTGACGTCGAATCCACCCAGGCCGGTGAGCGAGGCCGTCTGAGTCGTCGCCACACCGCCGCCCGCCTCTGTGAAGTCGGCCGAGCTGTCGTTGAACTGAGCATCCTGCTCGATGGCCGGAGGTTCCATCGTCAGCGTATCGGTGTTGAGCACCGTCGGTTCGATCGGTGTCTCGCCGACTTCAAAGCGGGTGATCGGCGTCTCTTCAATCGCCGTGTCGACTTCGGTGTCGAAATAGACGACGTCGAGAAGCTTCTTTCCCACATTCGGGGCTCCGATCGCCACACCCAAGACGGTCAGAACGAGCAAGTGCATGCCCACGCTGACGCCCCAGAACTTGGCATTCGCCTTCATCCAATTGACGATGTTCGCCTGCAGTTCCTGCGGCGTGGGGATGATCGAACGAATCAGGTCTTTGTTCATGGAATGTTTCTCACGGAATGGCATCACGTGCAGTAGCCCGGCTTCTTCGAGAGAATCTCGACTTCTCGCGAGTCGCCATAGTTTACGCAGGTTTCTCCTCGGTGACAGCCCCTGAAGACCGGTCGAAATCCAATTTTGGCAACGACGTCGGCCGACGTTCGGCCTCTGATCCGTCGGTTTCCGACGACATCTCCTCGAGCAGGCTTGCCAGTGATTTGGAAGCCGACTCATCCGCGGAACCGCCGGTTTCCAGCCAATGTTCGATCGCCGCGTGATTCACCTGCGGGTCCGAGGACGGTGGTACTTGACCTTGGCTGAGGTAACTTTTTGTCCAGAAGCCGATGGCGACGACCAAGACGATCGCGCCGCCCCAAATCACCGGCCAGGAGAATTTGTCTTCGCGCTGCCGTCGCAGGGCGGTCTGAGCAAGGTTCTCTCGCCACTTCAGGCGGCCAATGAGCATTGGCGCCCAGCGCATTTTTCCCAAGCCGTCTTGCGTCAGCATGAGTTTGAAGAAGTAACCGACGAACCAGGCT
>CAYSHJ010000989.1:0-4608 GCA_964430385.1 uncultured Planctomycetaceae bacterium | reverse complement strand
GAAGCGTTCGCTGACGGTGTGCTCGAAAAGTTAGTGACTCCCGTCGGCGAGAAAGTGCCGGTCGGAACGGTGCTGGCGCTGATCCGCGAGGACGAAATTGCACCAGCAAGCGACAGGCGAGCGGAAGGCGTCAGCCCCCCGGTTGGTCCGAAGTCGGACACCATTCCACGAACCGGGGGGCTAACGCCCCCCGCTAGCCAGTTGTTGGAAATGGAGGCCGCCCACTCGCCGCCCACTGGTGAAACAAGTCGCTTGGCGATGTCGCCGTCCGCGAGACGACTCGCGCGGGAGCTCGGTGTCGATCCAGCAACCGTGCCTGGCAGCGGTCACGGCGGAGCGATCACGCGCGAGGACATCGAACACGCCGCTGCGCAACTCAAATCCGCGCCGCAGCCAACAACAACGCCTACGACAACGACGACGGCCGTGGACCGCGCCGCTCGCATGAGGCAGACGATCGCCGCCGCGATGATGCGGTCGAAGCGCGAAATTCCGCATTACTACCTCAGCACGACGATCGACCTGCAACCGGCCATGAATTGGCTGGCCGAAGAGAATCTCAAGCGGTCAATCACTGAGCGATTGTTGTACGGCGTGCTGTTGCTCAAGGCGGTCGCGCTGGCCCTTCGTGAAGTCCCCGAATTGAATTCGGTTTGGGAAGGAGTCGTCGCCGTGCTCAAGCCGTCGATCCATGTCGGCGTCGCAATCTCACTGCGGCAAGGTGGGTTGATTGCTCCGGCGATCCATGACGCCGATCAAAAGAGCCTTGACCAGTTGATGCGTGAATTCAGCGACCTCGTGACTCGCGCTCGCAACGGCGGATTGCGCAGCTCCGAGCTATCCGATCCGACAATTACCGTCACCAGCCTGGGCGAGCGCGGTGTTGAGACTGTCTTCGGCATCATTTACCCGCCGCAAACGGCGATTGTCGGATTTGGCAAAGTCGCCGAGCGGCCATGGTCGATCAACGGCGGTCTGATGTCACGCCAAGTCATCACCGCCAGCCTTTCCGCCGATCATCGCATCAGTGACGGCCATCGCGGCGGGTTGTTCTTGTCCGCCATCGATCGACTGTTGCAGGAGCCGGACAAACTATGACCACCGACGACATCCGTAGCACCGTTCTGAGATTGCTGACGAACATCGCTCCCGAAGTTGACCCAGCCCAGATGAAGTTGAATGTCGGCTTCCGCGATCAACTCGACGTCGACTCGATGGACCTGCTGAAGTTCGTGATTTCGCTGCACACCGAATTTGGTGTCGAGATTCCCGAACGCGACTACTCGAAACTGGCGACTCCGAACGCCTGCGTCGCGTATTTGGAAGCCGCCCTGCGGACGAAGTCAGCGAAATGACTCCGCGTTCCGGCAAGGCGTGGCTATTGATTGGGGGAGCGGCAGAACGGACAGGCGACGGGGTCACCTCGATCAATCGCCTGAGCCACGGTGACTCCGCGAGCGATCGTGAGCAGACCGGTCGCGACGACCATCCAGGCCGCGATTGACATCATTCGTCGCCGAACGTTGAGTCCGACCATGCCGGGAGCCAAACCCGCAGCGATCATCAGCGGGACTGTACCTGCTCCGAACAGGAGCATGGTGGCAGCTCCGTTCCACATTGAATTGAATTGTGCGGACATCGCCAGAAAAGCGTAGACGAGACCGCACGGCAACCAGCCTGTCGTGAAGCCGGCAATGAAGATCGGCAAGAACTGACCGCTCCGCAACAGCGCGGCGAAACCAGTTCTGATCGAGCACGCATGAGCCGTTTGGGGCCGCACACCTCGCCAGAAGCCCGTGGCTTTCAGGCCCTCGATAATCAGAAGTGATCCCGCCAGGAAAGCGAGTGCTGCTTGGCCCCACTCGACGGCTGGCATGGCTCGCGTGAAGCGGCTTCCAAGTCCTGCCACCAATCCTCCGAGCATTCCATAGGTGCAAAGGCGTCCGGCCGAGTAAGTCAATTGCCGTTGCAGGTTCTTTCGCCACGAACTGGCCGACGCTCCGACAGTCATCGCGAAGCCGCCACACATGCCGACGCAATGTGACGAGCCGAGCAATCCGCCCGCGAAGATCATCGGCCAGGTCAGTTGTTCGAGCATGATACTGCTTCCGACAAACGCATTGACGACCGCACGACGACAAGGCTGCTGGCGACCATCAAGAATGCGGCAATCGCGGGGTTGAGCCAACCGGTCGCCGCTAGCACAACACCCAGCGTGTTGTACCCAAAGGCCCATGCCAGATTCCGGCGGATCGTGCTGACCGTGCGTCGTGCCAGAGGTATCGCAAACGCCAGTTGCGACAAATCGTTGTTCAGCAAACAAATTGCCGCCACATCCCGAGAGACGTCGGTGCCTGCTCCAAGCGAAATGCCGATATGTGCCTCCGCTAGTGCCGCCGCGTCATTCACTCCGTCACCGATCATGCCGACTCGCACATGTCGCTGACGATCTTGGATGAACCGCGCTTTCTGATCGGGTCGCAACTCGGCATGAACCGGCACGTCGAGTTCGTTCGATAAACTCCTTCCCCGGCCCGCATGATCGCCGGTGAGCACGTTGACTGGCAAGTTTTCGCGACGGCACCAGTCGAGCAAATCGCGAGCGGAAGGCCGCAGTGACTCGGCGAACACGAACGCCGCATGCACTCGGCCGGACCAGCCGACTAGTGTGAATGGCTCACCGAGCGCGACGGTCTCGTCGATCTGCCGCTGGAGTTCCGGCGAGATGTCGAGATCGCATTGTTGCATCAACCGCACACTGCCGAGCGCGACCACGGAATCCGACAACTCCGCCACGATGCCCAAGCCCGATCGGACCTGTACCTCGCGAGTGGTTGTTGGCAGACTCACCCCAAGCGTAACGCCGACCGACAAAGGATGTTGCGCGGGCGAGCGGGGCGGCGTCAGCCCCCCGGTTTCGTCACGAATGGACCGGGGAACTGACGCCACCCCGCTCACCTGCGCGTTCGGTTGGTGTGAATCGTCATTGCCCCAATTGACGATTGCTTGAGAGAAAGAGTGCGATGACGACACCGCCAACGCCTTCGCCATCGCAGTTGCCTCGTCGTGCGAAGTCGGTTCGTCGAGCAGCATCCGTGTCACTCGTGCCTCACCCGTCGTGAGCGTGCCAGTCTTATCGAGGCACAACTCACGGATTTCAGCCAAGCGTTCGAGAGCCTCGCCGTTGCGAAACAAGACTTGTCGCTTCGCCGCCACACCAATCGCCGTCCACACCGCGAGCGGCGTTGCCAAGCCGAGGGCACACGGACACGCGATCAACACGACCGCCAAGGCACTCATGACGCCGTGATCGAACGAGACGCTCCACCAATGAAACAACAACGCCAACAATGCCACTCCCGCAATGATGGGAAAGAACCAGCCGGAAACACGATCGCTCAGCCGCTGATACGGGCCTTGAGACGTGCGGGCTTCACGGACGGCGGCGATTAGTCGCGCGACTGCAGCTTGCGATGGCGCTGACGTGACATCCAGCAGCACATCGCCGTCGAGATTCAAAGTGCCGCCAAGAATGCGATCGCCTCGTTGTTTGGAGACCGACCAACTCTCACCGGTCAGGACTTGCTCATCGACACTCACCGACGACGACAGCAGCCGGCCATCCGCCGGAAAGCGTTCGCCGGCCAGGACTCGCACGATCGCCGGGGGCACCACTTCGGCAAGCGGGATCATGCAATCGCGGCCGTCGTCGGTGACCAGACGGACTCGGTCTGGCAGCAGGCGTTCAAGCTCGTCGAGAGCTTGCGTAGCCTTGAGCTTGCTGGTCGCTTCCAGCCAACGTCCCAGCGTGACCGTCACGAGGATCACGCAGCCGACCTCGAAATAGACATCACCATGACCGCGCACGACCGAGACAGCGGAGTAGCCAAAGGCGGCCAGGACTCCGGACATCAACAGCAAATCGGTCGACAACCGGCCGTGGCGAACATCATTGATGGCGTTCGTCAGCAGCGGACCACCCAGGAGAAACAGCACCGGCAACGAAAACAGCAGGCCGAGGTAACGCAGTAAATCGAAGTAGCTGGCGGACATCTCGCCCTCTCGCTCCGCGAGAGGATTGCCGAGCGCTTCGTTAGGTGTCGTGTGCTCTTGTCGAACGGAACCCGTACCAACGTCGATGGCCATTCGGCTTCCCTCTCGCGGAGCGAGAGGGCTACTTTCGCCGTAGACGGCGTCGCTCCACAAAGCCATCGTGAAGCAGACGACGTTGAGCGTGAAAAAAATCGCAAGGCCCAGCTTGGTAAGCGTCCACACCGCCGCGCCGGATTCGCCGCGCTCACGAGTGACCTCGGCCGCAAAGCGACAGCCGTAGCAGCAAAACAGCGGCGAGCCGCCGGCGTGCTCACGTCGCCATGAACGTCCAACAGGCAGACCACAGTACGAGCAGGTGTGAGACATCATCATCAGGCCATCAACGTAGCCATCACGCTCCGCGTGATGAGCCTTTCTAGACAACGGCAACGAATGCTTGCTGAAGCCTTCCAGCGTCCAACGCACAAGGCTCATCACGCGGAGCGTGATGGCTACGTTACGGCGGAGTCACGAGTTCGACCTTCAGCGCCGGCAGAAAGTACGTCAGCACGTAAC
>CAYSHJ010000988.1:0-2560 GCA_964430385.1 uncultured Planctomycetaceae bacterium | reverse complement strand
GACGCCCGCCTCGTCGAAGAATTGTACCTAACCATACTCAGCCGCCCCCCGACTGACACCGACAGGTCCGTGGCCGCGAAGTACCTGCAAGAGCATTCCTCGCAACGCCGCTCCGCCGCGGAAGATTTAGCGTGGAGTTTGCTCAATACATTGGAGTTTGTGTTCAATCATTGATCGAGCGGATTGGTAACATTGGCAATGCCACGAAAGATACGAGACCTGGTTGCGGACCTATTGGCAGCCGGGTTTGAGAATCGTGGTGGCAAGGGAAGTCATCGAAACTTTCACCATGAAAGAGTCATAAAGCCCGTCACGATCTCGGGGCAACTTGGTGACGACGTGCAGGCGTACCAGCAGAAAGCCGTGAAACTCGCGATTCGGGAGTCCAAGAAATGAGTCCCAGTGCTCGCTACGTGAAGATCGTGGAGTGGTCGGACGAGGACCAGTGTTTCGTCGGCAGTTGCCCCAGCCTGTTTTACGGCGGCTGCCATGGCCAGGACGAACAAGCCGTTTTCGCAGAGCTTTGTGAAATCGTGAAGGAGACGATTGAGTTACTTCAAAAAGACGGAAAGCCCTTGCCCCCACCGACCGCGGGACGAGACCTCGCGAACCTTTTGGTCAGCGCGAGTTGAGGGTGCTGCGATGAGTTTTCCAAGAACATCCGTGACCGTCGAAACATTTCGAGAACTCATGACTGCAAAGCCATTCCAGCCGTTTCGGCTGGCGATGGCGAGCGGTCAGACGTATGAAGTGCGGCAGTCAGAGCACGCATTCTTGACTTGCACAGACCTCGTGGTGGGCACCGACATTGCCAAAGACGGAATTCCTGAGGGATTCAAGATCTGCTCGCTGCCATACGTCACCAGCGTTGAACGATTGAGCATGTGATTGGACGAGCTAACGACTGCCTCGAAGATGAAAGTCTCGATTTGTGGCATGAAAATCGTGGACTGGTGACGGCATGGTTTGTCGCGGGCATTACTGTGCAATCACCGAGAACCTAGCGAACCAACTTCGGGATGCGTCTGATGATGAGGTCTTACGGATTCTCGACAACGAAATTGGAGATGCGACAGACGGCGAACGAACGCAAGCCGCTGACAAAGCTTGGGACGCCATTCACAGGTGTTTGACGGATGGAACGTTGAACTGCACCAGCGGTTCAATTCTTGAAAAGTGTGTGCTTGGAGGCGAACAACTTTACAATGGTCATAACTATGTGATTTCCCTTACGACTCCCGACGAGGTTGTCGAAATCGCGGAGGCCACCCGGTCGATCGCAAGAGATTGGTTTCGAACGAGGTACTTTGGCATGCAGAGGAAGTTTCTGTGGTTCACCTACTCGAATTACGACGGTTGGATTTCCGAGGAAGATTTCGATTACTCGTGGAGTTACTTTGAGCTCATCCGTGACTTCGTCGCGAGGGCAGCTTCCGCCAAGAAGTTCGTGGTTTTCATGGTCGATCAATGAAGTCGGTCGAATAACCGGCGGCCAGTCCTGATGCGAAAGGTTCAAACAATGTCCTCGTCCGCTCGATTCTGTGATGGAATTCAACGCCGTGACTTGTTGAAGGTCGGATGCGCGAGCACGCTCACTGGCATGCTGACCTTGCCGGGACTATTGACTCGACAAGCTCTGACCGCGGACCTTGCGGCGGCACGAGGCGATCAGGGCAGGGACAACGTCTCCCTTATCATTCTATTCTTGAAGGGCGGACTGGCCACGATCGACACGCTGGACCTGAAACCGAACGCGCCGCCGGAATTTCGGGGGGAGTTCAATCCGATCGACACCAACGTGCCCGGCATCCAGATCGGCGAGCACACGCCGCGACTGGCTCAGCAAGCTCATCGCTTCGCCTTGCTGCGGTCGCTGACGCATCCGAACAGCGATCACGGCGGAGCGGATCATTACATGCTGACCGGCTACGGGCCGCTGCCGGGATTCAATCCGAACCTGCTGCCGAACAATCAGCGGCCGGCACATGGCTCGATCGTCTCGAAGGTACTCGGTCCGCGCGGTGCCGTGCCCCCGTATGTCTGTTTGCCGAAGATGCACCCGTCGGCGGGACCGGCGTATCTGGGCTCGTCCGCCGCGCCGTTTGTGGTCGAGGCGGACCCGAACGCTCCGAACTTCAGTGTGCCGGACCTCGTGCCGCCAGTCGTTGTCGACGCAAACCGGCTCAACGATCGTCGCGGTTTGATGCGCAGCGTCGAACGGTTTCAGCAGTCGAGCGAAGTCGCAGCAAACTCGAAGGCCCGCACGACGTCGGCCTTTCGCGACAAGGCGTTTGACTTGATCACGTCCCCGGCGACGAAAGCCGCATTCGACATTCATGCCGAATCGGACAAGCTGCGCAACGAATACGGTCGACATTCGCTCGGACAGAGTTGTTTGATGGCACGACGGCTCGTTGAAGCAGGCGTCCGTTGCGTGACCATCGACCATTCGAACTGGGACACACACAACGACAACTTCAACGTGTTGAGAAAAGAACTGCTGCCGCAACTCGACTCTGGCCTGACGACGTTGCTGCGCGATTTGTCCGATCGGTCGCTG